>JASLIR010000083.1 GCA_030152125.1 Alkanindiges sp. | reverse complement strand
GTCAATCTGGCAGCCATCGCCATATTCCTTGTCACTGTATACCGCCTTGCCGTTTTTAATCGGGCTGCTCAGGCTAAATTCGCCAATGTTGGGGCCGTAGTACATGCTCATCATGCCCATGTATAAGCCGGAAAACGCTATCTGGTATTGCCCATTTTTAGCGGCCACGCCTACGGTATTCCATGCGCCTTTACCGGCATATTGCCAGTATTCGCCCTGCCATTCTTTCCCGCGCGGGCTTTGACTTTTGGCTAAGGTGGCAAGCTGGTTTTTAATCAGGCCAAGGTTGTACCGCGATTTTTTGTCCTTGGCATCCAGCAGCAACCATACGCGCGCTTTTAAAAAGTCCTTTTGCTTAATGTAAGTGAGCGCCACGTTGTTATAGGCGGTGGCAATGGTACTGTCAGGCAACTGGCAGGATTCACTCCAGCTTACCTGTTCAATAAAGGATTCCCGCGCCTTGCTGTAATCACCTTTGTCATAAGCTTTTTGTCCGGCAGCGGCATAGCTGGGAATTTTTTTGCAGTCAGCAGCCATTTGCGCATCATCCACTGCATGCGTATTCATGGCAAATAAGCAGGCGCTTAGGGCCAGCAGGGAAGGGGTAACTTGTAACCGGGTTAGTAGTAAACGCATGGTCATCCTTCCTTTTTGTCTGGCTGTGTATTTAGGCAAAATAGCGCATCAGCCCTTTTAGCAGTAAATCCGGCTCCAGGGTTAAATCAAACTTCTGGTCCAGAAACTCGGCAAACAGGGGGGCATCACCACCCGTCAGCACAATATGCCGGTCCGGGTTATGCCCCAGAATTTTTTCAATGGCACCCAGCAGGCCCAGCAAAATGCCGTGGTGTACCGCATCACTGGTATTACGGCCAGGGAAAAGGTCATCAAAGGCCTGGTCAGGAATTTTAATGCCCTTGGTGCCTTGTGTGAGGGAGTCACGCTGCAAATACAGGCTGGGCAGGATGTAACCGCCAAGGTGTTCATTATCATCCAGTAAATCAATGGTGAGTGCTGTGCCACAGCCCACAATGCAGTAACTTTGTTGCTGGCCTGCCAAAGCCAGTACCTGCAACCAGCGGTCTATACCCAGCTGTTTCGGGTTGTCATAACCGGTCAGCAAGCCCTTGTGGGTAGCCTGTACACTGGCAAAGCGTACCGGCACATTCAGTCGCTGTAATGTGTGCAGCACCCGCTGGTTGGATTCACTGTCCAGTACCGAGGAAATCCCTATTTCGTTAGGGGCTTCCTGTGCCAACCGGTCTACCCAGCCCAGCAGTAAATCCGCCGGGGACTGCAAATGCAGCTCGGCACCCTGGGCCTGCACCTTGCCACCAACCGTCAGCCAGTATTTTAAGCGGGTATTTCCAATATCAAGCCAGAGTCGACGCATACGGCTGCACTACCTAAAAATCCAGACAAATCAGCGCTTATTTGACGGTTAATTGGCGTTTAAATCAAGAGGGCGCACATGCCCGCTATAAATAACATGCTGCTTGTCCGCAGCGTTGATGATCAGTGCACCATCGGCCTGAATGCCAATGGCTTCACCCTGAATGTCCGGCTGTCCGGTCTGGGTGACTACCACTTGCTGTTCCAGCAGGGCATCAAAGGCGGCAAAGCGGGTAGATAGCTGAAAACTGCCGTGGTCAAAATGCTCGCAGGCATGAAACAGCGCCTGTGTCACCTGATGCGCCAGGGTAAAGCGGTCCACCGGCTGGCCAATAATGCTGGACAGGTCGGTAACGTTCTGGTTTTGTACCTGATCCTGCATGGGTACCAGGTTAATGCCTACACCAATAACCACCTGATTCTGGTGCAGGGGTTCAATTAAAATGCCACCCCACTTAGCCTGTTTTCCTTTATCTATTTGATAGTACAGGTCATTTGGCCATTTAATCTGAATGTCGTGAATGCCTGTCAACATGGGAATGTTAGACAGCCCAAGCGCCACTTCCAGCGCCAGACGGCCACTGACAGCATGATGCAGGCTGGCCAGCAGCGATAAATACAGGTTGCCCGCAGGGGATTGCCAGACGCGCCCGGCCTGACCCCGGCCTGATAATTGCAGGTCACTAATAATCAGGGTATTGCCCTTGCCTTCAAACTGGCGGGCAATATCGTTGGTGGAGCTGGCCTGTTCCAGCCATTGTACGCTTTCAATGTCGTAAAACTGCTCTGCCAATTGGGTTTTAAGTTGTTCGGCCTGTGCCTGGTACGTGGTGGATGGAGTACTGTGGTTGGGATGCTGAGGGGCGTGATGACTGCGGCTCATGATAGTCCATCTTTTTTATGATTAAACATCGATTAAACATCAGGTTCAGGGTGGATGACTCTGCGGAAACTGTCAAGACTGCATACGTGACCATTTATGAATGGCGGTCATGTTTGTACGTCGAAAAACAGGATAAACCGATGAGTGTGGCTTTAAATCAGTTACTAATTGTACTATTGTCAAACAATATGACAAGTCATTCGTGGTAAACTGTTATACAAGATTAACGTTGATGAAGGTTGCAGAATCCTGTGGATTAAAAAGGGTCTGTTGATAGACCTAGTTAGCCAGAGCGGAAAGCCTGTGCTGTAGCGGCGCACAAATATATTGGGTGCATTATGGTATTTCAAGCAACAGAAAGTTTGTCAGAACAAATTGCCAAGCATATCAGTGAGCAGATTATTTCTGGGGAGCTGGTAGAAGGGGAGCGCATTCAGGAGCTCCGCATTGCCAAGGACCTGGATGTCAGCCGGGGGTCGGTGCGCGAAGCACTGCTTATCCTGCAGCGCAGTTACCTGATCGAGATTTATCCGCGCCGTGGTGCCATTGTGGCCGATATGTCGGTGCAGCAGGTGCATGCGCTGTTTGAAACCAGCGTGCTGGTGCTGGGTGCCATGGTGCGCCGTACCAGTGAACGCTGGCGCCAGAACGAAAATGAACTGATGGCGCAACTGATGCAACAACTGGCGGAACAGGTAAAACTGGGCGATATTGAAAAATTTTATGACCTGGTGTTCAGCTTCCTGCAACAGTGCAACAAGATTATTGGCAACCCTTACCTGGCCGACATGTTTGAAAATCTGCTGCCCGCCATGCGCCGCAGTTATTTCCTGACCTTAAATACTTCGCGCCGCGAGCTACAGGAAGCCTTTGTGCTGTTCCGTCATGTGATTGATGCCATGATGATACGCAAGGGCGATCAGGCCGAACTGTTTATGGATGATTTTTGCCGCCACCTGCGTAATCTGGTGCTGGAATCACTGGCACGCATGAAACAGATTGAACTGGCCTGGGCACAGCGTTCCAAGCGTTAACAACAGGGCTTATAGACTTATATACAGGCAACAGGTACAACATGACGCTTAAGCAACACTACAGGGTATTATGCGGCTTATCAGTTTAAAGCTGGCAGGTTTCAAATCCTTTGTAGATAGTACCACGCTGGTGTTCCCCGCTAACCGTACTGCGGTGGTTGGGCCAAACGGCTGTGGTAAATCCAATGTGATTGATGCGATTCGCTGGGTGATGGGCGAGTCTTCGGCACGCCAGTTGCGTGGCGGCGCCATGACCGATGTGATTTTTGCCGGAACCACCACCCGCAAGCCGGTAGGGCAGGCCAGTGTCGAGCTGCGTTTTGAAAACACCCTGGGCAAGCTGGGTGGTACTTATAATGCCTATAGTGAGCTGTCGGTGCGCCGCCAGGTCAACCGTGATGGCAAGTCCGACTACTTTTTAAATGGTACCCGTTGCCGCCGCCGCGATATTACCGATATTTTTCTGGGCACCGGACTTGGCCCGCGCTCTTACGCGATTATTGAACAGGGCATGATTAACCGGCTGGTGGATGCCAAGCCGGAAGACATGCGGGTGTTTATTGAGGAAGCTGCCGGGGTATCGCGCTATCAGGCACGCCGCCGCGAAACTTTGCAGCATTTGGAACATGCACAGCAGAATCTGGACCGTTTGCAGGACGTTTCGGAAGAATTACAAAGCCAGATGAAGGTGTTAAGGCGGCAAAGTCAGGCTGCCTTGCGCTACCGCGAACTGGAAAAAGAACAACTAACCCTGAAAACACAGCTGTGGTCGGCCCACTATGCCAAGGCGCAGCAGGAGCAGGTGCAGCACACCGGGCAAATGACCACGCTGGGTGATGAGTACCGCGAGTTAAGGGGTCGGCGTAATCAGGCCGAGCTGGACTGGCAAAACGGCAATACGATTTTAAATGAACTGTTGGGCAAGGCCGAACCCATCCAGCAGCACTGGCAGCAGGCCGAACGTGAGGTGCTACAGGTCCAGACCTGGTTGCAGCAGTACCAGCGCGACCAGAGCCAGCGTGAACAGCAGCGCGAGCAATGGCAGCGTGGGCTGGATGAAATTAATCAGCAGATTACCCAGGATCAGGGACAGGATAGCCGCACCCAGCAGTTTCTGGGCGAAGCCGAACTGCGCTTGCAAGAGTTACTGCAACAGTTTCAGGCTGCCGAGCAGCAATATCAGCATCTGGACAGCGAACGCTTTCATGCTGATGAAAACTACCAGCAAAGTTACCAGCAGCTGGTCAGTTATGAGCAGCAGCGCAATCATATCCAGCAGCAGATAGATGCCGCTGCACGGGCGCGGGTGCGCCTGGAGCAGCATATCCAGCAGGCACAGGCACAACTGGAACGGCTGGGTGAAGGCCAGCAATTGGAAGAACTGGAAGACCTGGGCGTAGAGCAGGACGAGCTGAACCTGGATAAAGCCAAGGCGGAGCAGCAGATTGCCCAACTACAGGCGCAGCAGCAACAGTTGTTAAGCCAGATGCAAGGTGTACAAAGCAGTTTAAAGCAGCTGGAAAGTGCCTTGCTGACAGATCAGTCTGAACTGAATGCACTGGAAAAATTACTGCATAAACCAGCCAGCCAGCAGCAAGGCAAAGACAAGCATGGCAAGCCACAGCAAAAAGCGGCAGCAGCGCCGGTAATAGATCCCCAGCATCAACTGATACGCCAGTTAAAACTAAGCACAGCAGCGCAACCGCATGTTGGGTTACTGGAAAAATTCCTGGCTGACTGGTTAAGTGCGGTAGAGCGCAGCGATTTTGCTGACAGCAGTAACCAGCAACTGGCGCGGATTTTCCATGTCGATTTACTGGATGCCGCCGAGTGGCAGGGGCTGCAGCATGACAAAGTGACTGCATTAACTGACTGGATAGAATCGCCATTTTTAAGCCAGTGGCAGGCCGTGGGCGTGGTGGCGGATCATTCAACTGCGTTAAGCCTTCAGTCCTTATTATCCGCAAGCCAGAGCCTGCTGACACTGGATGGCTACTGGCTGGGCAGCAACTGGCAGTTAAACCTGAATGTGGATGAACAGGCAGCACGCCAGCAGGGCCTGTTGCAGCAGCAGTTACGCCATGCCCAGTTACTGCAGCAGGTGGCGGCCTTACAACAGCAGGTTGAACCGGTACGTATTGAGGCGGCTGAGTTACAGTCTAAACAGGATCAGCTCAAGCAGCAGTTAAAACAGGCTGAACAGGCGTTGTCCGCCGTGTTACAGCAACAGCGCCAACTGGATATACAACGCGCCCGACTGGAAAGTACCCTCCAGGCCAACCAGCAGCAGAAAGATCAGCTTAACCGCCAGTTACTGGAGTTGCAGCAAACCCAGGTGGATGACCAGGAGCAACTGGCTGAATGGCAGATGGAGCTGGCTGGCATTAACCTGCGCCTGCAACAAGTGCAACCACGCGTACAGCAGCACAAGCAGCAACTGGCCGAGTTACAGCAAAGTACCCAGCAGGCACAATCTGACCGCCAGAGTGCGCAGCAGCAGCTACACCAGTTACAAAGTGATGTACAGGCCCGCAAGGCACAACAAGGGGCGGTACAGCAAGCCATGCAACGGGCCTATGGCCAGCGCGATGCCATTATCCAGCAGTTACAGTTGCTGGATGTGGCCTATCAGGATGCCGCCGCTGCCTATCCGGCACAGGCCGAACAGTTGCTGAAGGTACAGGAGCTGGCTGGGCAGGCGCATGCCGAGTGGACGACCTGGCAGCAGCAACTGGAGCAGCGCCAGCGCGAGCAGCAGCAACTGACCGAGCAGCGCCAGCAGGGGCAGGTA
>JASLIR010000307.1 GCA_030152125.1 Alkanindiges sp. | reverse complement strand
CCATGCTGTATCAGGATGGCAAATGGGTAAATGGTTAAACGGTTAAATGGCTAGCCAGACCTTTACAGCCTAAGCGGTGTGGGTACGCTGGTACATGCGGAAAAAGGTATGCTGCGGCGTACCTTTTTTCATGCTGCTTTAACTGCTTTACTATAGCTGGCCAGATTAAAAAATAGGGAATGGCCAGCATTTGTGTTCTAATAGGCAGCATATCTTTCAAGCATACATGCCGGCGCATCTTTCCGGGCTGTATGCATTTGAATGGAAATACTGATTCTTTAGAGACTTACATGAAAATTTTAGTTCGCAATCTAGACCGTTTAGTGACCCAGCCAGAACTGCAGGCCTTATTCCAGCCTTTTGGTCATGTGGAAAGCTGTGTACTGGTGATGGACGAAAAAACCGGAAAATCCAAGGGCTTTGGCTTTGTGGAAATGCCTAACCCGCGTGATGCCATTAAAGCCATTAAAGGCTTAAACACCTTAAAGGTGCGCGGTTACGGGATTCGGGTGAAGGCCGCAGAATCGGCAGAAAAATAAGTACAAGATGAATCCAGATGTAGCGGGGATATGCTGGTCCAGTCCCTGCTATGCAGATGCGTTAACGTGCAGAGCTATCTTTTTAACAAGTTGATATTTTAAATAAGCGGCAATTTATAAGCGCTATCATCAAAAAACCAGATTCATATTAAAAGAACTGATCTGATAAATTTTTGATTAAGTAAGGAATGATAATGACTATCCATCAAATTGCGGTATTTATTATAAGATTGCTGGCACTGGGTTTGGCGGTTGCCGGGGCAAGTAGTTTACTGGCGCTAAGCCAGCTTCTGGGTAATATACTGGCTGGTGGGGATTCCATGAGCCATTCCATATGGTTATTAGCCAGTGTGATGTTACTGTTGCAGTATACGGTGTATGCCTTGTTGTGGTTCTATGCAGGCAAGATAGCCAACTGGTTACTCCCTAAAAATGTGCTGGCAGAGCAGGTGCAGGTTGCTTCCAGTGTTTCGCTGTATCAGTGGCAGGTACTGGGTGTGATGCTTATTGGCCTGTGGACACTGGTTCATGCCATTCCGGATGCCGGGTACTGGCTGGCCTTTGTTCATCAGTTGAAGGGGCAGGGTGATATCGCCTGGGCCTCCTATATTGCACCCGAACACAAGGCACAAATGCTGGCAACTGGCATTTCATTGCTGCTGGGGATTTTACTATTGTTAAACGCGCACAAGCTGGTACGCATTCTATTTTATAGCCGTACTGTGCCACGTGAGGCGAAGCCTGAATCTGACACCTGAGTTGCAGTCAATGCAGCTATGCCATCCCATATAGGCACAGGCATACTAAGAGGTTGTCTCCAAAAGCCTTACCCCCTCTAAGTCCCCCCTTGTGAAGCAATGCTTTTCAGGGGGGAGAGCCATCCAATAAAATCAACTGATTAGAAGCTTTTGCCCTTTTCAAGTGGGTGAGCGGTGTTACCGCGCAAGAAGGGGTTAAAACTATGGTAAAACCTGTAAAAAAATTAAGACTATGGGTGGCTTGGAGGGCACGGCCCTCCAAGCCGTAGCAAAAATTGCCTCCGCTTGCGGAGGCAATTTTTGCGCCTTTGATTTTATAAGTATGACAATCTATTTTTTAATAAAATCAAAGGCAAAATTTTCGGATGGCTATACCCCTCTACGGCATCCGAAAATTTGATAAGGTTTGGTGGCTTCGCCCTGAGCTGCGACTAGAGCAGCGCAAGACCGTAAAAAGCTCTCTTCCTATATGAGTAATTGGATGGTTTGCTTATGATGGTTTGCTTATATAGTTTTGAGACAACCTCTTTTATTTGCAGTTTTTAACCGGAACCTCATCCCGCAAAAATAAGAATTACTTGTGAATAACAATTCTTAATAAAAAAGCACTCACTTTAAGTTAGCTGGCTGTTGTATAAAATCGCATATTCAATCATAAAGTTCAGATGCCAGCAGGACATGAAGCTGGCAGTGATTTGACTGTCAACAGTCATTTTTGGTAGGCGCTTACCGGATAGGGGATGGCACAGCATGAGTGACACACAACAATACACACGCACGGCCATTGGCCTGCACTGGGTGATTGCATTACTGATTTTTGCCGCGTTTGGACTGGGCTGGTTTATGACCGATATTCCCGGTTTTACCATGGCAAAACTAGAATATTACAACTGGCATAAATGGCTGGGGGTAACGGTATTTTTACTGGCGGTGATTCGCCTGTTATGGCGTTTTTTTCATATGCCACCGCCATTGGCAAACAGTATTGCCAAATGGCAGCAACTGGCCGCCAGTGTGGTGCACTGGGCCTTGTATATCCTGATTTTTGCCATTCCGTTGTCCGGCTATTTCTATAGCCTGGCGTCGGGTTTTGCGGTGGTTTATCTGGGCAAGGTGCCGCTGCCGGTACTGATTCAGCCTAATGCAGATTTGGCGCATACCTTAAAACAGGTGCATGTATTGCTTAATTACAGCCTGGTGCTGTTACTGCTGGCTCATGTGGGTGCCGCTTTAAAACACCATGTAATTGATAAGGACGGCACACTGGCGCGGATGCTGCCATTTTTAAGGAAGTAAGCGTTTAAAAAGTAAGTGTTAAGCAGATTAAGCGGTTTTCAATGTGCTGTTATGACGGCACCAAACAGCAAGGGTGGTCGTATCGGCCATCCCATAACGGATGAGGAAAAGCGATGCGATTCAATTATTTTGCCATGTTGCCCGTGGTCACAGTTGCCCTGCTGGGCAATGTGGCGATGGCCGCACCCATTGATGCCAGTAAAAGCACGATTAGCTCTACCGGTAAACAGCTGGGTGTGGCAGTAACCGGGGCCTTTAAAAAGTTTAGTGGCGATGTGACCTTTAACCCGGCACAACCAGCCACAGGCAGTGCCAAAATTGATGTGGATGTGGCCAGTTATGACATGGGCCTGCCGGAGTACAACAAAAACCTGCTGACCCCGGAATGGTTTGATGCAGCCAAGTTTCCTAAAGCCGCCTTCCGTTCTACCAGCATTAAGGGCAGTGGCAGCAACTTTACCGTCACTGGCCAATTTACCTTAAAGGGCAAGGTACAAAATGTATCATTCCCCATTACTGTCAAAACTGTAGGTGCAACCCAGGTGTTTGATGGCACGCTTACTGTTAAGCGTACTGCTTTTGGTGTGGGCAGTGGTGACTGGGCCGATACATCGGTAGTAGCGGATGATGTGGCAATCAAGTTTCATATTGTGGTGCCTGTCAAGTAAGTGCAGCCCGCCAAGCACAGCTAGTTAAAGTTGAAATTCAATCTTCAATGTCATGACGACAATCTATAAAGGTGAATGATGAAAACGTTATTAGTTGCTGTACTGTCTACAGCGCTGGCCTCTGTGGCCTATGCCAAACCGGCAACCTACAATTTAGACCCTTCGCATACCTATCCGAGCTTTGAAGCTGACCATATGGGTGGTTTATCCAAATGGCGCGGCAAGATTGATAAAAGCAGCGGCAAGGTAGTGCTGGACAAGGAAGCAAAAACCGGCACGGTTGAAGTGACCATGGATATGGAAAGTATTGATTTTGGCTTTGGCCCGATGAACCAGCATGCCAAGGCTGCCGATATTTTTGATACCAAACTTTATCCTACCGCCATTTATAAAGGTAAGCTGGTATTTGAAGGTGATAAGCCGGTTGCAGTGGATGGTAACCTGACCCTGCATGGCGTGACCAAGCCGGTGAAGCTGAACATCAAGACCTGGAAGTGTATGGAAAACCCTATGCTGAAGAAAGAGGTATGCGGTGCAGATGCCTATGCCACCCTGAACCGTGCTGACTTTGGTGTAAGCGCCGGCAAGGATTATGGTTTTGATATGGGCGTGAACCTGGCGATTCAGGTGGAAGGGGTACTGGCAGATGAAGAGCCTGCCAAAGCTGCCAAGTAATCGCTTATTTTAAACTGCATAAAAAAGACCGCATGTGCGGTCTTTTTTTATTATAAAAATCAGCTTATTTAGCTGCTACGCCCCATGCAGGCACTACAGTCTGCATTAGCGGTTTAAGCAGCTTCATGGAGGTAGCAATCACCTGACCATTATGCATGCTGTTGGTACCACCGCGTGCATCCACTACCGTGCCACCCGCTTCTTCAACAATCAGTTCACCTGCGGCAATATCCCACGGCTTTAAGCCCAGTTCAAAAAAGCCGTCAAAGCGCCCGGCTGCTACATAGGCCAGGTCCAGCGCAGCAGAGCCACCACGGCGAATTTGTGCGCCAGCTCTGGTAACCGCCAGCAGGGAAGCAAAATGCTGTTCGGCATAGGAAACCACTTCACCATTGCGTTGCACGGCATAAGGATGGCCTACCGCCAGAAAGCTGTTTTCCAGGCTGTCTTTTGGAATCATACGGATACGGCGCTGGTTTAATACCGCACCACGGCCACGGCTGGCCGAGAACATTTCATCTTTTACCGGGTCGTAAATAACGCCATGCTGGGTAACGCCCTTATGCTGTACCGCAAGGGATACACAGAAGTGCGGGAAGCCGTTAATAAAGTTTACGGTGCCATCCAGCGGGTCAATCACCCAGCACCAGTCAGCATCGTTGCCCTGGCCTTCCTGCATGCCAAATTCTTCACCCAGAAAGCTGTGCTTGGGGTAGCTTTTTTTCAGGGTAGCAATCACCAGTTCTTCAATATAACGATCCACACGGGTAACCGGGCCATTGATGCCTTTGCTTTCTACTTGCAGGTCCAGCTTATGACGGTTTTGGTGTGCTTTTAATATTTCGTTACCAACCGTTTGTGCCGCGCGCGCAGCCATCACCACCATAGGTTCCATCATTCACCCATTACGTAAATCGTTTAAAAATGTCAAAGAATAAATATGCGACAATATTCTAGCAAATTTGTGTAAGGTCGTGCGGCTTTTATGCGGCGTCTGTAACAAAATAATGCTGCCATGAGAGGACAGGACATCATTCAGGATATTGATGCTTATTTGTTTAAAGCGTATTTATATTGCTTGTAGCAGGGCGTAGTCGCCTTTGTCTGTACCATACAGCCAGCGCAAGCAGGCAAATGCTGAGCTCCAGTAAAAATGACCAGTGCAGTAAAAAGTTAAGCCACCATGGCTGGTGCAGCGCTTCGATATGGAATAAGGCGTAGGGCTTATCAATCACGGGCGCCAGCCACCAGATGTCGCCAACCACACTGTCCAGCAGCAAATGGATAAATCCGTTGATGCTAAATACAAGCGCCAGGCTGCCACGTTGCCGGTCATACTTAAACCATAACAGTGAAAGGCCAAGTAGCAGCAGCCATACGATGGGCAAATGCGGGAAATACATATGGTGATGGTGTTGCTGATGGTCAATCAGGAAAAAATACAGCAGGTCAAAATCCGGGGCGATAGCACCGAGTAAGCCCCAGAACATCAGGTGCTTATAATTGACAGCGTGCTTTTGAAAAGCCGGGGCAAGTGCTTTGGATGTAATATAGCCAGCGGGCAGATGGGCAATAAACATGTTGGTCTACTTAAAATGGTCTGCTGTAATGTTTGGTGGTCTCTGGGCACATGTCATCCATGTGGATAAGAGCCACAGTTAAAAACGCACTTATCTTGGGATGTTTTTAGCTTTACAAACAAATTGTTCAAACTGCTGTGGACTGCCCTTAAAGGCATTTAAATCTACCAGTTCCTGAATGCCATCTACCCGGCCCTGATTACTAAACTGCCAGATACGCCAGCTGTGCTTGCCCTTTAGCTTTGGTTTCTTTTTAAAACTTTGCAGCCATAGCGGGTAGTGATCAAAGTGCCCAGCCAGATAGTTGTCATAAAAGGCTGGCGTGGTATAAAACAGCATGCGGCAACCGGTTTGTGCCTTTACCTTATCCATAAAGCTGTTTAATTCTATTGCCAGTTCGTCCGGGGTAGGGCGTTTGGGGCAATTGCCTACCAGCTCTACATCCAGTGCAATGGGCAGGTAGCTTCCCTTAACCTTGCTAAATAGCGCAAGGAAGTTATCTGCCTGATCCGCCCCGCTACGACAAAAGGTAAAAAAGTGATAGGCACCGGGAATCAGCCCTGCCTGTTGCGCACCGTTCCAGTTTTCAATAAAACGCGGGTCCTGAAAGGTAGCCCCTTCAGTCGATTTAATATACACAAAGCGGGCTTTGCCATCCTTAAGCTGGGGCCAGTCAATCTGTTTCTGGTGGTGGGATACATCAATTCCGTACACATAATGCTGCGGGTTAAGGTCAGCAAACTGCTGTACGATCTGGCGCTTAAACAAAAAAGTCAGTAGTGCAACACTACTGACTATAACCATTAACCCTATGCTGAGCGTTAACATAAGGCGCTGCGGCTTTTTCAAGCTGCTGTTCCAGGCACTGCTATGACAAACAGGCCGGGCAGCATTACAAGCTCAGCTCGGCGGTTTGAATGCTGCTGATAAACTCATTGACGGATGCTTCGATACCGTGACTATCCAGACCGCAATCGGCCAGCATTTCGCCATGCGCGGCCTGATGCAGGAAGGCATCCGGCAAGCCCAGGTTCAGCACCGGTTTTAGCAGGTGCTGCGCTTGCAGGAACTCGTTTACCGCACTACCGGCACCACCCATTACGGCGTGCTCTTCAATCGTTACAAAGGCGCTGACATGCTGTGCCAGTTCGATCAGCAGTTGCTCATCCAGTGGTTTGATAAAGCGCATGTTCACCACCATCACGCCCAGATTCTCATTGGCCAGCGTCTGTGCAGCGTCATTACTGGCCTCAACACGGCTACCAAAGGCCAGCAGGGCAACCTGATGTGCGGCATCGGCATGATAATGGGCCAGTATTTCCGCCTTGCCAATCTCCAGCGCGGTAAACGGCTGCTCAATCACGCTGCCGGGTCCGGTACCACGCGGGTAGCGTACTGCGGCAGGGCCGGGGTGCTGATAGGCGGTATGCAGCATCTGGCGGCACTCGTTTTCATCTTTGGGTGCCATAAGTACCAGGTTGGGGATGGTACGCATGTAGGCATAGTCATACGCTCCAGCATGCGTAGGGCCATCTTCACCTACCAGTCCGGCACGGTCGATGCCAAAGGTGACATCCAGGTTTTGCAGGGCAATGTCATGCACCAGTTGGTCATAACCGCGTTGCAGGAACGTGGAGTAAATGGCAACCACCGGTTTTAAGCCCTCACAGGCCATACCCGCTGCCAGTGTCAAGGCATGCTGTTCAGCAATTGCTACATCAAAAAAACGCTGTGGATACTGTGCTGCAAACTGCACCATGCCGGAACCTTCGCACATGGCCGGGGTAATGGCCAGCAGGCGCTGGTCCAGTGCTGCCTGGTCACACAGGAACTGGCCAAACACATCGGCATATTTTTGTGGTTTGGCCGGGGTGGTTGGCGCTTTAACTTCAGTTTTGGCAGGCTGGGCTGCTGCAATTTTGCTGATGGCATGATAGCCAATCGGGTCGCATTCCGCCGGACGGAAGCCTTTACCCTTGGTAGTATAAACATGCAGCAGGCGCGGGCCTTTACGGTCTTTTAACTGGGCCAGTACACGGGTCAGGGCAGGCAGGTCGTGCCCGTCAACCGGGCCAAAATATTCAAAGCCAATGGCGCGGAACAGGTTGTCTGCCGACTCTTTGGCTGGCTGGCGCGGGTTAAATGCCCATTGTGGATGCGGCTGGATAAAGACATCACCCTGCTCGGAAATCTGTACCGATTTACCCTGTTGCCACAGGTTGGCTAAATGCTTGGAAAAACCGCCAATGCTGGCAGAAATCGACATATCATTATCGTTTAACACCACTAGAATATCTGCATGGTGCTGCACGGCGTCGTTCATGGCTTCAAAGGCCATGCCAGCGGTCATGGCGCCATCGCCAATCACGCAGGCTACACGACGCTGGTCTTGCTGGTAACGCAGGGCCAGGGACATACCCAATGCGGCAGAAATGGAGGTGGAGGAGTGACCTACACCAAAGGTATCGTATTTGGACTCTTCACGGCAGGGAAAAGGCGTTAGGCCATGTTTGCCGCGTATACTGGTCAGGCGCTCGCGGCGGCCGGTCAGGGCTTTATGGGCATAAGCCTGATGCCCCACATCCCATACCAGTCGGTCGGTCGGGGTATCCAGCGCATGATGCAGTGCAATGGTCAGTTCAACAACACCCAGGTTGGCACCAAAATGCCCACCACTTTGCCCGGCTGCATACAAAAGAAAAAGCCGAAGTTCATCAGCCAGTTGTGTTAACTGGCTCAGGGAAAGCGCTTTTAACTGACAGGGTTCATCAATGCTGTCTAAAAGCGGGGTTGCTGGACGTGCTGTGGGTATTGTGTCATACATCATGTGGCGATTACCTACTACACCTAGCGTTGATCCCGGCTGGGGTTCACATGTCGATTGACTAAAATCGGCGAATCCCGCTTAAGCGGTTAGGCCACATCAGCCTTAAATCGTACCATTTGCTGCGCTAATGTCCTAGTATTGTTGTCAGAATTCCTTGTTAACTGATTGTAAAATTACCAGTTATTTTGCAAAACAGGATATGGGTAAAAAATGCAACGGGTGAAAAAGTATCCGTTTCCGCTGTGTTATGTTCATATTAATTACTTGCGTATGAAATGTCTGTGAAAAACTGAAAGAGTTTTAGTGAAGTTTCAGTGTTCTTTATCAACCCGGAAAAGTGAATGGCATGCTGCAGGCTAAAGCTGTTTCCTTTCTTTATAAGGTGATTTTTTGCTTGTCGCGCGAACAGGCTGCTCCTGCTTAAAAAGGGCAAAAGTGACCTTGGCGTACATGTTATCTGTTAACTGTAATTGATAACTATCCCGCCTGTTTTAATAAGTATTAAAGAACTTATGATTTGTTTCTCCAAATAATTTCTATAGCATGCATTTTATTTGGGAAAACAGCCCATATATTGTTAAGGCTGACTGCAATAAATTTGCATTTGAACCGGTCTGACGGTGTATGTGTTTTCCGTTATACTATTGTGCTTTCATAATTATAGGGTGAATACGTAGTGCCCATTCAATTCGTTGCAACCTCAAAATTACCCACCATTCATGGCGATTTTGATATTTCTGTTTTTGAAGACCCAAACACTGGTGAAGAGCATGTGGCCTTATCCAAGGGCTTGTTAAACCAGCAGATTGATGCTGAAAAACCAGTGCTGGTGCGCCTGCACTCAGAGTGTTTAACCGGCGATGCCTTTGCATCCCTGCGCTGTGACTGTGGCCCGCAATTAAATGCCATGCTGGACATGATTCAAAAGGAAGGCCAGGGCGCGCTGCTGTACTTGCGCCAGGAAGGCCGTGGTATTGGCCTGCCCAATAAAATCCGTGCCTATGCCTTGCAGGACCAGGGCCATGACACGGTGGATGCCAATTTGCTGCTGAATTTGCCAGCCGATGCACGCACTTACGAGATGTGTACGGTGATGCTGGATCACCTTGGGATTGGCACGGTAAAACTGGTGACCAATAACCCGGCCAAAATGGAAGCCTTGCAGGAGCTGGGTGTGAATGA
>JASLIR010000454.1 GCA_030152125.1 Alkanindiges sp. | reverse complement strand
TGTGGTGAATTGGGGTCCAGTGCTTCGGTAGCACACGGCAACCCCTTTTCATTCAATTCCAGCAACAGTTTACGCCCGATATGCAGGCCCTTTTCGATATCGAAGGAGTCATTCATATCCGGGTCGTTAATCAGCCCTTTCCAGCCAATTGTGGTACGTGGCTTTTCAAAATACACGCGCATCACAATAAAAATAGTATCTTTAACTTTTTCGCTCAGGGCTTTCAGGCGGTCTGCATATTCATGCGCAGCAACAGGATCATGTATCGAACATGGTCCTACCACCATAAACAGACGATGGTCGCTACCATCCAGAATGTTACGGATGGTCTGCCTGCCGGCAAGCAACACTTCACGCGCCTTATCAGAGAGAGGCATTTCAGCTTTTAGCTGTGCAGGGGTAATTAATGGCTGAACTGCAGCAATATTGATATCTTCAACCTGTTCAATTACACCAGTCTTATTCACACTATTATTCATTGCGTTCACAACACGTTCACTACATCGGTTTTACATGGTTAGTGTTATAGCATGGGGGCTACGCCCCCTAACTGCAAGTGTTTCTTTTAAATTAATTGATGGGAATTATTGATTCTCATTATCATTATTTTGTAACGGCTACAGTTTGAACGACTTCTACCGGCTGTACTGGTGGTTTAGGCTTGACTTTACTCGGGTTCAGCACAAAGTTAATGCCTAGTGCAATCAGGGTAATACCCAGTACGCGGCGGATAATATGCTCAGGCAAACTGGAGCTGAGTAAAGTACCAGCAATAATTGCTGGAATGGAACCTACCAGCAGCCAGCCTAATAAATGAAAATCAACATTACCAGCACTCATATGCGCCAGACCAGCTACTGAGGTCAGCAACACAGCATGCACTACGTCAGAACCGATAATACGGATCATCGGCAAATTGGCAAACATGACTACCAGCGCCATAATACCAAATGCACCAGCGCCTACAGATGACAGGGTAACAAACACCCCCAGCACCACCCCCATAAAAATCACACCAGCTTTCTTCTTGCCGCTTAATACCAGTTTATCCATGCTTTGATGCAGGGTATTCATATCACGTTTGGCAAGGCGGGCAAAGAATGCCTCAATGGACTTCCTGAATACAATAGAAACTCCGGTTAGTACCAGCATAAAACCCAGTACCAGCGTTAGCACCTTCTTGTAATGGTTGGAACCACTTAAAAAGTGCTCCAGCACCCAGCTGGTTGCCAGGGAAGCCGGGATACTGCCAATGGCCAGCCAGATCACAATTGGCCAGACAATATTCAGTTTTTTTGCATGTACCAGTGAACCACAAAACTTGGATATGGCTGCATATAGCAAATCCGTACCAATAGCAATGTGCGGTTCTATCTTGAGCAGGCTAATTAGAATAGGCGTCATCAGTGAGCCACCACCCACACCTGTCACCCCCACACAGAAGCCCACAACCAGACCAGCCAACACAAAATACATGACATCAGGCGCCATTTTGCATATCACTCATTATTCAAAACGGCGCATAGTTTATCTATTTTTTGTATATATAAATCACACAAAAACAGATTTACTTATCACAAAAACAGATAACTAAATAAGCGCATTGGTGCCTGCTATACTGCTATTCGGCTTTGGTGATTAACACGATTGCACTGGCAAGAATACCTTCTTCCCTGCCGGTAAAACCCAGTTTTTCCGTGGTGGTGGCCTTTACACTAATCTGGTCAATATCCACCTGTAAATCTTCAGCAATATTACGCCGCATCGCCTCATTATGCTTAGCCAGCTTCGGGCGTTCACAGGCCACTGTAATATCCGCATTCACCAGTTGATAACCACGCTCAAGGATCAGGCTATACGCATTCCTTAGTAAAACCCGGCTATCCGCCCCTTTATAGGCTGCATCCGTATCCGGGAAGTGCCGGCCAATATCCCCCAGGGCCAGTGCGCCTAACAGGGCATCGGTTAGGGCATGCAGCAATACATCACCATCCGAATGTGCTTTCAGGCCATGCGTATGTGGTATTTTCACACCTGCCAAAGTTACAAATTCGCCGGGCTCAAACGCATGCACATCCAGGCCCTGGCCAATACGTATTGCAGTGATCGCACTCATTCATACATCCTGATTCTTTAACATTAAAACGGTTTGTCACAGGCTTTTTTCAACTTATCGGCCTATGCTTGCTGCATTATCCAGCATCTGTAATCAATCATTAAATTATATGGTGTTTTTACTTTGCAAGTGATAAAACCAGTATGCTAAATTTTCTAAAAATGTACCCCGGTATGGTTGCAATGCAGTTCAGGCTCAATACACATCTGATGTCCACAGCACTCGTGCTCTCCAGCATCTGTTTTTCTCAAAGCAGCTGGGCAGAAATAACTCCCATTGATTGCAAAAGCACCAGCACTTTTGTGGAAAAAACCATCTGCAATAACCCTACCCTGGAAAACCTGCACAAGGAACTGGACATCCAGCTAGAAGCAGCAACTACCAGCAGTAAAGTACCGGCCACGCTATTAGAATTTAGCCAGCAGGACTGGCTAATCCGCCGCAACCGCTGCAAAAATACCGAGTGTATTGAAAAGTCATTACAAAACCGGCTGGATGAAATCAAACAGTATAATGTGGTGAATCCATCCTTTATCCAGTACTACATCCGCCAGCAACAGCCTGCCAACAACAAACTACTTTCCGTGATGGAAATACAGAAACTGGATGAAAAACGCATCCGTATTATTATTAAAAGCTACCATGTTGATGCCGAGCAAAATAAAACCCATTTGAGTGCTTTTAGCGGCTACACCAAACAGGCCAAACGCATCCGGGTGAAAGATCTGGACACGCAATGCCAGCTTAAGGTAAATAACAGCAAGCAACAACTGGAAGTACGCCAGGCATCCAGTACCTGCGGCAATAAATATGTACGCTTTAGCGGGTTTTATCAGCTACAGAACTGACACTGGATTGGATAGCTGCATCTGCATAATGGCAGTTGCCAAAGCCAGATCTTCCGGGTAAGTAATTTTAATATTATCCGCACTCGCGCTAATCACTTTAACTGGCAAGCCTAAAAGCTCTACTGCATTTGCCTCATCAGTCACTAATTGCTGCTGCTGCTGGGCCTGTTGCAGCGCCTGCAACAATATGCCAAAGCGAAACATCTGTGGCGTCTGACATTGCCATAGCTGCTCGCGGGAAAC
>JASLIR010000418.1 GCA_030152125.1 Alkanindiges sp. | reverse complement strand
GTATGTCCTGCCCCCACATCGCCGGAATCCACCTGGTCATTATTAAAATCTTCGCGCTTTAACTGGCGGTTATCGTAGCCCAGCAAACGGTACTCCTGCACATAGGCTGGATTAAATTCCACCTGAATCTTCACATCCTTGGCTACGGTTGCCAGGGTGGAGCTCATTTCATGAATCAATACCTTGCGTGCTTCACCCAGCGAATCCAGATAGGAATACTTGCCATCCCCGACATCCGCCAGCTGCTCCATCAGTCCGTCATTAAAGCGGTAATCGCCCACACCCAGTGTAGATAAACCAATACCACTCTGGCGCTGGGTAGCCACAAACTGCTTAAGGGTTTTAGTGTCACTAATGCCTACATTAAAGTCACCATCGGTGAGCAGCAAAATACGGTTAATACCATCCTTGATAAACGCAGCCCTGGCCTGCTCGTAAGCCAGTTGGATGCCAGCTCCACCCGCAGTACTGCCACCCGCACTTAAAGCTGCAATGGCGGATTTTATTTTTTGTTTTTCACTGCCGGAAGTGGCTGGTAACACCACGGCTGTACTGCCGCTATAGGTCACCAGTGATATTTTATCCTGCGCGCGTAACTGCTCGACCATCTCGGTTAAAGCCTGCTTGACCAGATCCAGCTTGTCCGGGCTGTACATGGAGCCGGACACATCCACCAGATACACCAGATTCGTAGGCGGCAGACTGGCTGCTTTTACATCTTTGGCTTTTAAGGCAATGCGCAACAGTTGCCTGGAGGAATCCCACGGCGCGGTGGTAAGCAAGGTATTCACACTAAAGGGTAATTTATCCTTGGCATCCGGGTACTGGTATTCAAAATAGTTAATAAACTCCTCGGCACGAATGGCACGCGGATCAATATTCTGGTTACGCCAGATTTGCTGGCGCACATTGGTATAAGAGCCGGTATCCACATCCACCGAAAAGGTAGACACCGGTTGCTCACTCACCCGCTTTACCGGGTTTTCAATTTTATCTTCGTATTGCTGCTCGCCACTCACGGGTGGGCGTGGTGCAATGGGTAAAGACTGCCTGGCCAGTGAGGGCGCGTAGGCTGCGGTTGCCCCGCTTTGCGCCAGGGAAGCAACCGGTGCAGGTAGTGGCGGTGGTGAGGGCATCAACTCATAGCTGGCAGACTTTCCAGCAACAGCATCTGCTGCCGTTACTGGCTCGGATGCAACTGGCTGCTGAACTTCCTTCATAGGTTGTGTGGAGCAGGCCGCAATAAGTGGTAATAAGCCCCAAATGGATCGTTTTAATATTTGCCCTTGCATATGATTTTGCATATGGTTTCCTGCCAGCACGCTGGCTATTTGCTTAGATTAAAGCAAGGAAATAACAGGGATTTTCAAAAATGGACAGTAAATATTTGTGGTGCTTGCGTTAGGGCTTGTCTTGCAGAAAATTTTATTGCTTTTTAGCCCGCACAGTCACCTTTAAACCGGCCGGTTTATTGGCAATCCACAAGGCAAAACGGGCCACTTCGGGGGGCAGCTTTAAGGCATCCACGGTATTGTACTGGGTAGACAAGACCTGATTACTGAGCACGGCATGCACCTGCGAATGGCAGGCACGGCATAACAGGGCAATTTCCGTTTGCATGGTTTGTTTGTCAAACAGGCGCTTGCTGCGCTTTTTATGGTGTTGCGACTGTGGAATTAGATGGTGACGGGTGAGCGGCAAGTGGCAACGCCCGCATAATGCGCACGCTTGCTCACTGGCCGCTATTTCCTGCTCAAGCATGAATAAGCGCTGCGCTATCCATTGCCTGATATGCCGCTTAGGCCGCTGCTTTAGCTGCAGCGTTTTTCAGGGCAAAACTTTCAATAAACTGTGCAATCACTTCCGGCTGGCTTAATACCGCCCAGTGGTTGGCATTCAGGCGCTGGATGGTCAGGTCTTTTACCCAGCGTGGCAGGTCATTAATATAGGTTTCAGACACAAATGCATCTTTTTCCAAAATAATGGCCTGTACCGGACAATGCGCAAAACGCTGTTCCGGCTTGGCTAACTTCTTAATAAAGTTGGCACGATACAAATTCACCCCATACACGCCATCGGAAGTCTGGGTTGGGTTTTCCGGTAAATCCTTGGCATTTTCCAGACGGTTTACCACTGCATCCCAGTTTTTACCCAGGTAGGCTTTCCACAGTAATGGTGCGGCAACCGGCATATGGAAACAGAAGATATACCAGGAGCGCGACAGCAACTTGGCCAGCATTTTTGGATTATTGGCATATTTACGCAGGGTAAACGCCGCATGATCCAGACACGGGCCGGACAGTGTGGTGTAAGACAGTACGCGGCCTTTAAGGCGATCGGTAGTCACCGACTCCCAGGTCTGGATGGAACCCCAGTCATGTGCCGCCAGATGGAACTTGCGTCCCGGAATCACTGTATCTACCACCGCAGCCAGATCCTGCGCCAGCAGTTCCAGGCGGTAATCTTTAATTTTTGTAGGGATGGTTGATTGGCCCGCACCACGTACGTCATAGGCAATCACATAAAATTTATCAGCCAGTTTGCTGGCAATTTGTTCCCATACCGTGTGGCTGTCCGGGTAACCATGCACCAGCACCAATGGTTCATTATTTTTATTGCCCCATGTCTGGGCAAATAAACGAACCCCATTCCCTGCATCTACCCAATGGTTTTGTTCAGACATAACAACCTCAATCTATTAAACTATTTACCGACAGGAACGCATAAACTGCCTTATTGATCCCGTAACGTAAAACATAAACCGCCATACATTGGCAAATTTTTCGGCCAGACACAATATCATTTAGGGCCTGTTGATAACGCTAATGTGGTTGTAGCACGCGCCTTGCGATGCAGGAACAGCATTTCTGTACGACTGCACAGTCATATGCCAACACATTGGCATACAACAACTATGGCACAATAACACGGCTTAAATGACCATTTAGAGGCAGGGTAATGATCAAGAAAGTATTGCAACAGCCATGGTTTTTAAAACTGATGGCCAATGCCTATGTGCCTTATATCGGCGCCGGTGTACGGATTAAAAAGGTATCCATTGAAGAAGGCGTGGTAGAAGTACACATGCCCTTAACCAAGCTAAACAAGAATTTTGTTGGTACCCAGTTTGGTGGCAGCCTGTATTCCAAGGTCGATCCCTTTTTTATGCTATTACTGATTTACAAGCTTGGACCAGCCTATGTGGTATGGGATAAAGCCGCCAGTATCGATTTTGTCAGCCCGGGGCAAGGCCGGGTAAAAGCGGTCATGCAGATTAGCGATGAAGAAGTAGAGAGCATTCGCGCGCTGGCCAGCGATAATAAGCCGGTGTTACGCACCTACCAGGTTGATGTGTTAGCAGATGATGGCAGTGTGGTGGCCAAAGTAGAAAAGGTATTGTACATCCGTTTAAAGCCTAAAAAAGCCGATAAGGCAAAGGCTGATAAAAAGTAAGCCTATGTCTACATTTAACATTCGCATCGCACAGCCGGACGATATCACTAAGATTTTGCATATTCAGGCCAGCTGCTATCAGCCTGACTTTCTGGAGGCTGCCGACGCCTTTGCCAGTAAAATACAAGCCAGCCCCAACACCTGCTGGCTGGCTTGTATTGAACAACAGGTCGCAGCCTATCTGGTTAGTGTTCCGGTAGATCGCTACACTTTTCCCGCCTTGAATGCTGCTGCATTCCAACTCAGTCAGGCACCGGAATTATTGTACTGGCACGATATGGCAGTACACCCTGATTACCGGGGTGATGGCGTGGCGGCAAAGCTGGCCAGCCATGCCCTGCAACAGGCACAGCAACTGGGCTTTACGCAGGTGGGATTAATTGCAGTACAGGACTCCAGCCACTATTGGCAAAAGCATGGCTTTCTGGTTGCCAATAGCGACACCTATGGTATTAGTGCCAAGGTTGCCAGTTTTGGTAGCGATGCAGTGTTTATGCAGCAAAAGCTTTAGTACTTAAATCCCATACTAAAAATCCAGCATTAAAAAAGCCACTGTAATCAATACAGTGGCTTTTTTTAAGTAAGGGCAAAGATAGCTATAGTCCCCCCCAATTGCTCATACAGAAATAAAGCTTGTTACGGGGGCTTGGGGGCGAAGCCCCCAAACCTTATCAAATTTTCGGATGCCTACGGCATCCGAAAATTTGATAAGGTTTGGGGGCATCGCCCCCAAGCCCCCGTAAAAAGCTTTATTTATGTATGAGCAATTGGGGGGGACGATAGCTATATTTGCGCATAAT
>JASLIR010000292.1 GCA_030152125.1 Alkanindiges sp. | reverse complement strand
AAGGGCTCATTTATTTTTATGGCAGACTTATGCCGTAAAATTACTGTGCCGCATGAAGTCGATTTTATGACAGTCTCCAGTTATGGCAGTGCCACACAAAGCTCACGGGATGTCAAAATTATCAAGGATCTGGATGAGGATATCCGGGGACGGGATGTACTGATTGTTGAAGATATTATTGATTCAGGACATACCCTGAGCAAGGTATGCGAGTTGCTGGCCCTGCGCCAGCCAAAATCCATACAGCTGTGTACCCTGATTGAAAAGCCTTCGCGCAAGGAAGTAGATATTGCCGTTAAATATATAGGCTTTTCCATCCCTAACCAGTTTATCGTGGGCTACGGGCTGGATTATGACCAGCAATATCGCCATCTTCCATTTATTGGGCTGGTAAAACAGCCGCAGTAGCAAGTTTAACTAGCAAGGTTCTTTCGAGCCGGTTAAGCCTTATCTTGTTGCCACTGCTGCCATATAGTATCTATGGCAGTCAGGTAATGTGCTTTTTCAGTATCACTTAGCCAAGAGGCACTAAAGCTGTTTTTAGCCAGTTGTACAATCTCTGCGGCTGACAGGTTTAGTGCTTCCAGGCAGGCATTAAAATTGTCATTTACATAGCCGCCAAAATAGGCAGGATCATCCGAATTAATACAGACCAGTAAGCCCTGCGCCAGCATCTGCTGAATAGGATGCAGTTGCATGTTTTCAAATACTTTGAGTTTGGTGTTGGATAAAGGACACACGGTTAGTGGAACTTGCTGCCGGATTAAATGCTGTACCAGTGCTGCATCTTCCAGGCTGCGTACACCATGATCAATACGTTTTACCTGTAATAAGTCCAGTGCTTCCCATACATAAGCTGGCGGTCCTTCTTCTCCAGCATGGGCTACGCAAGGTTTGTCCAGTTTTCTGCATTGTTCAAACAGCCGGGCAAACTTGCTGGGTGGGTGGCCTTTTTCACTGGAGTCCAGTCCAAAACCGTCAATACCATCCAGATAGGGCATGGCTTGGGCTAATACCTGAAAACCTTCCTCTTCGCTCAAATGACGCAAAAAACTCATAATCAGTCTGGAAGAAATCCCCAGTTGATCCTGCGCGTCATTCAGCGCGCGTTTAATGCCATGATAAACGGTGGCAAAGCTGATACCGCGTTCGGTATGTGTTTGCGGGTCAAAAAATATTTCGCAATGCACCACATGATCGGCCTGTGCTTTTTGCAAATAAGCCCAGGTTAAATCATAAAAGTCGTGCTCACCTTGCAGCACGGCAGCACCGGCATAATACAGGTCCAGGAAAGACTGCAGGTTATGAAAGTCATAAGCAGCACGTAAGGTATCAATATCCGCATAGGGTAGTGTTAGCTGATTACGTGCTGCCAGCGCAAACATCAGCTCCGGCTCTAGCGTACCTTCAATGTGTAGATGCAGTTCAGTTTTTGGCAAGCGCTGGATAAGTTGCTGCAGTGATGGCTGTGGCATGATTAATCTGGCTGTCTGTAAGGCTAAATGCCTCAATTATTCATATGCAACTGCCGGTATAAACCCGGTGTTACTCCCGTCCACTTTTTAAAGGCCCGGTGGAAGGTGCTGGTTTCGCTGAAGCCAATTTGCTGGGCTACATCTTCCAGTGGTAATTCCGGCTTTAGCAGCAAGTGAATGGCGGTATCGCGGCGCAGGTTGTCTTTTACGCCCTGATAGCTTTTACCTTCCGCTGCCAGGCGTCGGCGCAGGGTTTGCGGCGACAGATACAGCATGGATGCCACCTCGTTCAGGGTGGGCATTTCTTCACCAATATGGTTTTTCAGTACTTCACGAATACGTGAAGTCAGCGAGCTGGCATTTTTAAACTTCACCAGCAGCTGTGCAGGTGCGGTTTTTAAAAATTCCTGCAGGGTATTTTCATTCTGGCGTATTGGCAATTCCAGATAATCTGCTGCAAAAGTGACTTCGGTGCGGTTGGCATCAAATTTCATCACCGGTGCAAAAAACAGGGCATCGTATTCATCTGCCTGTGATGGTCGTGGATATGCAAACTGTACCCGCTCCAGTGAAATACGGCGCTCTACCAGCCAGCAGGCCAGCCCGTGCCATATCATCAGCATGCTTTCGGTAATAAAATGATCCGGGTCCTGCCCACTTGGAATATTGGTGATCAGGCGTGCTTCATGTGCATCCCGTTCAATACTCACCGACCATTCGTCACCAAACAGGCGATAAAACTGTGAGCTTAACTCCAGGGCCTTGCCCAGCGTGCCGGCATGAATGATCAGGTGACACATCATGGCAAAGGTGCCAAGGCGGCGCGGGGTTTTATCAAAACCCAGGTGCTCGTCTTGCGTGACCAGCCACAGGGTTTGGGCAAAGCGGGTATATTGCTCCGGGGAGATACGCGCTTTGGGCTGATTTAACAGTTCCGGCTCAATCCCAACACGGGATAGCAGGGCATTAATGTCTATGCCCATGCGGCGGACGCCAGTCAGTGCTGCATTGACAAAGTGAATGCTAATGGTGTCGCGATTCATCACGATCCTCGATATTAAGCCTTAACACTAATACGCATAAAACCTGATGTTTTATTCGTTTAAGATTAACACATACTGCACAATACATAAAAAGAATTAGCTGTTTAGCCGAATAGATCACAGGTGGATGAATGCTTTAGTCAATGAAACTGGCAGCTATCGTCATTGAGCGGCATAAAAAGTTCTTTTAGTCTCGACGTATTCATTTGGCTTGATTTAAGCTGCTGGCTGCGAACATCCTGTTTCAGCGTGCAGGATATCTTTTAGGGATGATCATCAATAATGGCTTTAACTGCTGCACTGTCTAATACGCCGCTATCTGGCTTGAAAATACTGGACTTTTCCACCCTGTTGCCAGGCCCATTTGCTACTTTGCTGCTGGCTGACCTGGGGGCAGAGGTCATTCATGTAGAGTCCCCAACCCGGGTTGACCTGGTACGGGTAATGCCACCCTATGCAGATGGCCAGGCCACGGCACATGCCTATTTAAACCGTAACAAGCAGTCGGTGGCGCTGGATTTAAAAAATCCGAACAGTATTGCCCAGGTAAAGCAGTTAATTGCTGAATACGACATTGTGGTGGAGCAATTTCGCCCGGATGTAATGACCCGTCTGGGCCTTGGTTATGATGATTTAAAGGCAATTAACCCGAAACTGATTTATTGCTCCATTACTGGTTACGGGCAAACAGGCTCCTATAAAAACCGTGCCGGGCATGATATTAACTATGTGTCACTAGCGGGCATTGCCGGACATAGTGGCCGTCAGGACAGCGGTCCGCCAGCCATGGGTATTCAGGTGGCGGATGTGGCCGGTGGCTCGCTGCATGCAGTGATTGGCATTTTAAGTGCGGTGATTGAGCGTCAGCGCAGTGGCCTGGGCCAGCATATTGATATTTCCATGACTGACTGTGCCTTTACCCTGAACAACATGGCCGCATCGGCACAGGTTGCTGGTGGGGAAGAGCAGGCACCGGAAGCAGCCACCCTAAATGGTGGGAGCTACTACGATTATTTTAAAACCCAGGATGGCCGCTATATTTCTGTAGGCAGCCTGGAGCCGCAGTTTATGCTGGGCTTAAGTGCTGCGCTGGCGTTACCGGTTCTGGCTGAAAAAGGTGCATCCATGTTCCCGGAAGACCGTGCAGCCGTAAAGCAGGCAGTTGCAGATGCCATTGCAGCACAGCCTTATGCACACTGGCTGCAGGTGTTTGCCACACTGGATGTGTGTGTGGAGCCGGTATTAAGCTTAAAAGAAGCTGCCGGGTCACCTTTGGCTGTGGAGCGTGGCTGGGTAGTGGAAGTGCCACTGACAGAAGGCAATGCCAAAATGCAAAAGCAGCTGGCATGCCCGATCAAGTTTTCCCGCAGCGCAGCGCGTTATGATTATGTAGGCCAGCAACTGGGCGAAACAGTATTGTAGCAGAGAGTTTTGAAGCTTTATCTTTAACCCAAAATCCACGATGATCAGGCAGACCAAGTACACTAACCAACGGTGAAATAGCAATGGGTCTGGTTGATCATCTTCAGTTAATGGCTGCCTATAACCAGTGGATGAATGAAAAAGTCTACACGGCTGCCGCACAAATGACCGAAGCACAATTAAAACAGGATAGGCAGGCATTCTTTCCTTCCATTTTTGCTACCCTGATGCATCTGCTGGTGGCAGATAGCATCTGGTTAAGGCGTTTTGCCAGTAATCCGCAACTGTCTTCTACATTGGCTGACATTTTGCCCGGTCTGGCGCAGCCAACCTGCCTTGACCAGCAGTTATATGATGATTTTGCAGGCATGCAGCAATATCGTACCTGGCTGGATAGCCATATTGTGAGCTGGATTAATCAGCTAAACGATGCTGATATCGATCGACCTTTTAGCTATAGCAATATGAAAGGGGTGGTATCCACTAAAAACCTGTATTTGGTGTTGGGGCATTTTTTTAACCACCAGACCCACCACCGTGGGCAGGCGACTACCTTGCTGACGCAGGCTGGGGTGGATGTGGGCTTAACTGATTTATTGGTGGTGATTCCTAATATAGATTAGCTATGGTGTGGTTTTTAGTGTCAAGCAATCGCTTTGATTGACTTCAGTGCTGAGTTGGAATAACCTGAATTAGAGTAATTACTCTAATTTCACATTGGCCATGCCATGGAATCCCACAATGCAGGCGCAAAATACCTTACAGGTTCAGTTTAAAAGTATCTTTAATGTAAACATTCACTGCTTTCCATCTGGCAGCGAATATCAAAATCCGGTCATTATTTTGCTGCCAGCGCTTGGTGTGGCTGCAAAAAAATATCGCCAATTCATTGATTGCTTAAATAGTCAGGGTTATTCGGTTATTACGGCAGACTACCCCGGTTGTGGGGATAACAGGCCATTAGTCTCACGTGCTAAGGACTAAAATTATGCTGACCTCCTCAATTTTTTTATTCCGGAGCTTGTACGCGTGGCCTATGCCGTGAATCCGGTGCAACCAGTACTGCTGGGACATAGTCTGGGTGGACACCTTGCCACGCTGTTTGCCCGGCAAAACCCGTTGCTGGTGGTTGGGATTGCTACAGGCAATATTCATTATAAAAACTGGGATTTTAAAGGCCGTCTGAACCTGCTTAGGGCAGTGGCTTTATTCAGGCCATTGATTGCCATGTTTGGCTACCTGCCGGGAGAC
>JASLIR010000384.1 GCA_030152125.1 Alkanindiges sp. | reverse complement strand
CATCACCATCACCCTCACCAGTCCGGTTGTCGCCGGAATGCTGGATACTGCCATCCTTACTGCGCAACTGGCCAAAGTACACTACATCCAGCGGCTGCTTGTTTTCATCAAACAGAATACAGGAGGCATCCAGGTCAATCTCTTCACTACCACCACCAAAGCCAAAAAAGCCCTTGCTTTTGGCTACATCCCAGCCTACACCCAGAAAAACCTGTTGCAGGCTGCTGCCATCGGTTTTTTCCAGATTAATTTTCTGGCCTTTCTCTAAACTAACGCCCATTTACTTACTCCTGTTGAGATTTCCATCGTTAATTTTTTAACGGGCCTTTACCCATTATCGCTGTTTTAGCTGATCTGTACGGTGCTATACCACGTTATCCGTTATTGCGGTTTAAATTCAGTTTACTGGTCAGCCATTGCAAAAAGTTGCCCCGGTTACGCGAGCACACTACCACTTTGCCCTGACCGGAAAAGCGTAATACCATGCCTTCACCGCTGGTCACACTGTTCACCAGGTTACCCAGCAGGCCACTACTGCGCGCGGTACTCACCGACAGGTTATAGGTCAGGCGTGAATCCCAGCACACCACATGACCATTGTCGATAATCACATCCTTACCCGGCGCCACATCCAGCTCAAACAGGGTACCAAAGCCGGACACCACCACCTGCCCCTGCCCACTGGTGTGCATCACCAGAAAACCACCGGTCTGGCCAAACAGCGCCCCGCCCAGGCCCTGCATTTTCACCTTGATGTCCACGGTATCGGTGGCTGCCACAAAAGCACCATCGCTTAAGGTGTACTGCACCTGACCGACATCCAGAATCTGCATGTCGCCATCCAGGGTAGAGGACAGCAGGCAGTCACCATCGCCATGTACCGCTTCAATATGCTGCTGAAACAGCGATTCATCATTGGCAAAACGGCGTAAAAAGGACTGCACCACGCCACCCTGCAAGCGGCCTTTCAGTTCCAGCGTTTCCTCCATCATCACCATGCCATTACTTTCACAGTAAATTTTTTCCCCACGGCGCAGGGACACATGAACAAACGGATCTGGTGAACCAATTAAACTAAATTGCGGCATGTCGAACCTTCCATATTAAACAGTGATACTTAAACGCAGATTATCCCTTAAAAAATTTACTGCCTATTCCGCCCGGCTTTTAACCATCCCGGTACTAGGCCACAATATTCTTTTGTCGTGCAACCTTTAGCCAGTCCGGGAACTCCTCCAGCAGCAGCTCGTACAGGCGCTCGTCACTTAAGCTGGTGATATTGTCCATCTCAAAAAAGTTGCAGTTATCCACCACCCGCCCTTCCAGGTCATCCAGCTTTTCCAGCACCCCGTAGTTGCGGCCACCAATACCCACAAACTGCCAGAAAATAGGCAGCTTGGCGGCATCACTTAAAATGCGCTTCATGTCACGGGCATTACCCACCCCGCCATCGGAAATAAACAGCACATATACCGGCAGGTTATCCTTAAAGCGCTTATAAAAATCAATCACCGCCTGTATGGCCGGAATCTCCTCGTTATAACGCGCACCCACGGCCCAGTTGCGCCAGCCGCGCTGGGTAGTGCTGATAAATTCACTCACGTTATCCAGTTGCACATCATCCAGCTGGGTGGTTTTTTGCGCAAAAGCCCAGCATTCAAAGCTGCCGTCATTGTCAAAGTTAATAGCCAGAGGCATCAGGCGATCCACCACTTTTTGCACATCACCCCGGCGGTATTGCAGGTCCATGGAGCCAGAGGCATCCAGTACCAGCGCTACCCGTGCCTGCACCTCCAGCAGATTACGCTTTTCCAGCTGTACCAGTGATTTTTTGGTCAGGTCAATAATGGACTGGTTGCCGGTTTTGGCAGCCTTTTCCAGGGACAGTTTTTTCTTTAAATCAATTTTGGACGCAGCCGCAGGTGCGGGACTGCTGACAGGCAGAACTGGTGCGGCAGGTGTAGCCTGTGCTGGTTGTTCCTCCGCTACCTCACCACCAAAATGGCGGATCAGCGCATCCAGCCCTTCATTAAAGCCCTGCGCCACAGCAGCCATACGCCAGATACCGTCTTTTTTATATAACTCGACCAGCATAATGGCACGTTCCTGCTGAAACAGGCTGCCATCAATACGGAACTCAGCCAGCACCTGCTGCTGCGCATCCAGTAACTGTGCCACGCCCTGTTTCAGTTGCGACATCACCCCGGCACCATCAACCGCTACGGTTAATACCAGATGCTGGATCTGGCTGTTTAGCTGACCCAGCTGAAACTTGAACTGCGGGTTGGTGGAATCGGTGGGCTGCAACTCAACCGCCCCACACGGGGTTTTCGGCTGGTTGTAAAAGGTCATATAGGCTTCATTACTCAGGCGGTAAGCGCTATCCAGCCCAAAGCTGGCGGCATCATAATTAAGCCCTTCCAGTTGCAGGCGCACAAACATCGGCTGGGTGATATCCAGCACATCTGCCAGCTTGATTTTTTGACCACGGATTAACTGATTCATTGCAATAACTTAGGCTTGTTGGGCGAGGTTTGATTGCGCCTAGGTATAGCATAAATTGATGAAAACAAAGGTTGTATTTGCGCAAAAAAATTATAGTTTTAGTGTAGGCCTTGTTGACACAGGATAGCAGCTAGCGTCAACTGCCATATTGCTCCCACGAGCAGAGAACCGCTAGCCCACAATGAATGGCTTTCTGACTATAAACCAGGCCAGCAACATACCCGAACATAGCTGTTGGGAAGGCTGTAAAATGACGCAAAAACAAAAACTGGCAGCCTTTGTGGCTGGCAACTTTATTCAGGCTACCTGCTGGCATATGCTGCAGTTGCCGCAGTGCGGCGAAAGCTGTCAGGCATTGCAGGTTTATACCGAGGCAGGTGGTAAAGGGCTGAATGTTGCGATAGGGCTGGCGCGTTTAAACCAGCAGGTAAGCCCTCTGATTGGTTGTGGCAGGGATGCAGCGTCAGAGGGATTATTCCAGTTATTACGGCACGAGGGCATAGACCAGCGTTTTGTGTATCAGTTTGAACATGCTGACTCTGGTCAGGGTGGTGGCTTTATTGACCAGCAAGGCAATAACATGATTGCTGTGGCGTTAGGGGCCAATTTATTACTCAACAAGGAGCATGCACTGCAGTGCAGCAAAACTATTGCAGCGGCAGGCCTGGTATATGGACAGTTTGAAACGGCAATTGATGCCTTACAACAGACCTTTGTACTTGCCAGGCAATATGGGGTCCCTGCTCTCCTTAACCCCTCCCCCTGGCAACAGCCAACTACCGCCATTCAGAACAGCACCCATACGCTGCTGGTAAATGAAGTAGAAATCCAGTGCCTGATACCGGCATTACAGAATGAGTGGCAATCTGTAAAAGCACATCAACATATTGCACTGCAACAGCGACAACAGCAGTATGCACACCTGATCCAGCGTCATCTGGCTGGTCTGTTTGCAGTATGGACAAACCTGAACTGCCTGATTGTAACCCTGGGCAGTGCCGGATGTCTGGCCTTCAAAAAAGACGCTGAATCCAGCCTGCAATGCTGGGCAGTTGAAGCCTGTTCCGTACAGGCAGTAGATAGCGTAGGTGCTGGTGATGCCTTTGCTGCCGGTTACTGTTCGGCCCTGCTGGATCATCTGGCGTTTACCCGTGCATTGCAACAGGCCAGCGCCTGTGGCGCCTACATGGTTAGCCAGCGTGGTGTACTGGCTGCATTACCCACAACTGAACAGCTACAGCAATTTATGCAACACACCAGGCTACCACCCGTTCACCAGATTAGGCTATGACCCGCCTTATAACCTAAGGTGGTCCTGGCCTAGACAACCAGCTCTACCTGATAGGTATACAGGTCACCACGAAACGTTCCTTCCACATACTCAATCAGCTGCTGCTGCCCGGTATAGGCTCTCCGTTTAAGCAGCAGACAGGGTTGCGGCTTCTCAAAACCAAACGCAATATTATCTGCCGCACTGCTGCTAACCGCCTCTACAGTCTGGCTGGCATAAGCAAAGTGAATACCACAGCTTAACTTGAGAAACTCGTAGGAGGACCCCTGACCATTCCAGTCCTGTAATTGCGGGGCCAGGGCCAGGTTCAGCCATGCTTCTTCACGGGTCATGGCAATCCCGTCGGCATAACGCACACGTACCAGATGCAGGAAAGGCGTATCGGCAGCCACTGCAAAAATGGCGGCTATTTCGGCATTCTGCTCAACCCGTTTTAGCAGCACCTCGGATGCAGCTTTTTTGCCTACTTCAGCCATTTCCTGGGTAAAGCCCTTTAAGCGGCCCAGTATTGGACGAATGCGGTTTTCAGTGAGCACACTACCCCCGCGCCCGCGCCCATGCAGTAACTGGTTTTTACGCAGCTCGGCATAACAGCGTCTTACCGTACTGCGACTGACCCCCAGCCATTCCGACAAGTCACGTTCGGATGGCAAGGCATCTCCCGCCGCCATACTACCCGCATCCAGATAAGCCTGTATTTGTTCATGCAATTGCTGCCACAACGGCTTAATACTGTTATCACGATCCAGTACGATGGGGATTTGACCTTCCCGCCACATCACGCAAATTACCTCATTCACGATTAAACTAAACAGATGGTGTTACCCACGCTACAAAACTTAAAGCAGCTTTATGTAACTGATTATCATTTTTGGGGCTGTCACCGTATCTTCATATATCCAGTTACTTTTAGCAAGTTTTCTGTCCCTGTGTAAGTGCAGGCTTACTTGAAACACTGCTTAGGATTTGCTTGTTAATCGATCAAAACAGCCATACAATGGTACGCACCATTTATGATATGCAGCAGAACCAGTACAAACACAGCAACCACATCATCACAGGGACACCATCATGTCTGCCCATCGTTTATTCGTTCTAAGCCTGCTTGGCTTACTTAGCCTGCACAGCAATGCCGCCACCACCGATACCTTCCCCAAAAGCTGTCTCACCAACCCAGACCTGCCGCGCGACTGGTCACTGGTAGGTGGCTTGAACTATGGCCGGGTAGCGATAGACACCTCAGTAGGCAAAACACTCACCATTAAAAATGGCATGTGTGCGCCGAGCGTTACCTTTGATCATCCAATTAGCTTTAGCGAGGGCTTTAGTCCCAATACCGGAGAAAACACCCCAACAACCATCACCCTTAAGCCCGGCCAGTCCTACAGCTTTGAAGTACAGTTCCATCCAGTTGCCATACAACGCTACATTGGCACTATCACGGTTTATTCCAACAATGGCAACAAACGCATTAACCCCACTGGTAGCGGCGTTGCCAATATCGGCATCGCACTGAGTGGCAACCTGAATTTTAACAATGTGATGCAAGGTGAAAGCAAAACCCTGCCGCTCAGCATTTCCAACCCTGGCAGTACCACCCTCAAGGTAAGCAGCATCAGCTACCCAGCCGGTTTTTCCGGTGCCTGGTCCGGCAATATTGCCGCAGGGTCATCACAGCTGGTCGGTGTGCAGTTTAGCCCCGATGCAGTACAAGCTTATGGCGGGACGCTAAGCGTCAACTCCAACAAGACTACCGGCAGCCATCAGGCAACCTTACAAGGTGCCGGTGTAGCACCAGTGGTGGTTAGCGGCAGCAATACCATCGCCACCACGGATAACCAGATACACACCTATTACTATCGCGCACCTGCGGTGGCTACGCCTGCTGCGGGACGCCCGGTGCTGATCTATTTACATGGTGATGGCGGAACAGGGGCCAGTGGTTCACAGGCGTTTTATCCCTTTACCGACCCGGATGGCACGCTGATTGTGTCACCCAGCGGCACAGGCAAAACCTGGAGCCATTATGCCGCTGATGTAGCCGGGCAGGCACAGGACAGCCAGTTTATTGAAAAAATTGTGCAACAACTAAAAACCGGGCAGTTTAATGGCCAACGTATTGATACAAAACGTATTTACCTGACCGGGTCATCACGCGGCGCCTATATGCCCTACTACCTGTTGCAGCGCAGTGGTACCCGCAACCAGTTTGCCGCCGTAGCCATTAATGCCGGCCTGGTATACTGTCAGGCAGGTGATGCCGAATGTTCCGGTGCCTTTGGTAACAATCTGCACAGCACCACCACCGCCATTATCCACGTGCATGGCAGCAACGATACCGCCGTTGCCCCACCACCACTGGCCATGCCGCACAACCCGATTAACTGGAATGAGGACTGGAAGGTATTTAACCCTATCAAGTTCTTTGCCTTTAAAAATGGCTGCTTTGATAGCAGCCTTGCTACCCAGAATGCGCGCCAGATTAATAGCTTTATCACCAGCGCAGGCAAGACAGCAACCGGCTATGACTTGCAGCCCAAAGGTGCCAGTTGCAGCAAGTATCAGCTGTATATTGTGACTGAGGGTGGGCATGTACCCCGTGGTATGGAAAAAACCATCTGGGATTTCCTGAAACAGTACAGCAGCCCTTAAGCTAACGTACGATAAGCACCACGGCAAACACGGCACACAAGCCGTGTTTGCCGGCAAGGCACTACAGGGTGATGAAAAATTCGGATACCGCAACTATCTGGATTTTTGGCTTTTAACTTTATAAAGTTTTTCGTTGTCAGTCGTCACAGGATCATAAGCACAACCATTGCTTTCGCAAGCGAAGGCGATTGTTGGGGGGTATGGGGGAATTCCCTCCATACCAGCCTGACCTAAAGCAACTAGAGTTAAACCCGCAAAAAGTTCAGACATGCACTTGTATGAGAAACTTACCCATTTGACTACACTGTTTTGACGCTAGACAAAACGATGCTATGCTAGTGTTATCTATTAACACAATGGGTGATGAGTATGAGTAGAACAACCAGCATTACCATAGGCGCTGAACTAGATGACTTTGTAACGCAACTGATTGAATCTGGAAGATACGGTTCAACCAGCGAAGTTGTACGTTCAGCCCTGCGGCTGTTAGAACGTCAGGAGAATCAAACCATGGCACTGAAAAAGGCCATTCAGGCAGGGGAACAAAGTGGCGAAAGTGATCTTACTTTGAAAGATATTGCAGCACAGGTAAAACAAAAACATCATGTATAAGCTGTCCAGGCTTGCTGTAGAGGACTTCACAGCGATCTATGAATACACCTTACTTAACTTTGGTGTTATTCAGGCAGACAAATATACTGATCACCTGGAGAGCAGCTTTCATCTTTTATCCAGTTCACCACTTCTGGGTCGCGAATGCCCGGAAATAGGTGTGGAGGTACGCCGATACGACCACCAGCGCCACGCTATTTTTTACCGGCAGCGTAAAAATGATATTTTTATCATCAGAATACTTCATCAGCAGATGCACCCACTGAAGCATTTTTTTGAAATTTAATGGCTGAACCATTCCTAAGCATAGATACATATTTGATGAGAGTAGCTGATCATTATTCACCAGACAGCACCCGCACAGACATAAAAAAAGCAGGAACAATGTCCTGCTTTTTATCAGCCTAAACCACCCGCAGATGGCTTAACAGCTTTATTACACCGCAACGCCATAAGAGGCAGCCAGTGGGCCTAAGCCGCCAGCAAAGCCCTGACCAATGGCGCGGAATTTCCACTCGCCATTGTTCTTGTACAGTTCACCAAAAATCATCGCGGTTTCAGTGCTACCGTCTTCAGACAGGTCGTAACGGGCAATCTCGCTACCACCCGCGTTGTTTACCACGCGAATGTAAGCATTGCTTACCTGACCAAAATTCTGGTTGCGGCCAGCACCATCATAAATGGTTGCTGCGAAAATAACGCGGGCTACATCAGCAGGCACCTTGGTCAGGTCTACAGTCAGTTTCTCGTCATCGCCGTCGCCTTCACCGGTACGGTTATCGCCCTGATGCACAACCGAGCCATCAGAAGATTTCAGGTTATTAAAGAAAATAAAATCGTTATCAGCGCGTACTTTGCCATTTTCGGCTACCAGAAACGCAATGGCATCCAGGTCAAATGCCTGACCATCGGTTGCACGCGGGTTCCAGCCCAGACCAATGGTAGTTTGCTGAATACCAGGGGCTTCTTTGCTCAGGTTAACGTTACCACCTTTGGTTAAGCTAATTGCCATGAGTTTTATCTCCTTAATACATGGTTAACAATCGATCTAAAATGTTTTAGCAGTTGCCGCATTATCATGCTTTGCTGCACTGCTGGTACATAGCCACCTAGTTAACGGTGTTTTTAAGTATCCAACAATGCAGGTTTTGCTATCAAAACGTTAAATTAAGGCGCCATTAAGATTCAGCTGGCTGGCGCTTGTTATAGGCGATGGAAGACAATACCGCCCACCCAATAAACGCCACACCAATCAGGCCGGTTACCAGCTCGGGAATATGACCGCCAGTGCCGCTGTACAGCATGATCAGTGCCAGTGCACCAATCGCATAATGCGCACCGTGCTCCAGGTATACATAAGCTTCCAGCGTGCCTTTTTCTACCAGGTAAATGGTCATCGAACGCACGAACATGGCACCAATTGCCAAGCCCAGCATAATCACCACCACATCGTTGGTAATGGCAAAGGCACCAATTACACCGTCAAAGCTGAACGAGGCATCCAGCACTTCCAGATACAGGAAGCCACCAATACCGGCTTTTACAATATTGCTGGAACCGCCGCCTTCTTTAGCTTCGCCTTCTTCCTCGTCATGGTTGCCTTCCAGCAGGTGACCCAGCGCTTTCACGCCCACATACACCACAATGCCCCAGATACCAGCCAGTGTCACCACCAGCTTTTCATCCGGGCCTACCGCACTAACCATAATCAGCAGGGCAATCAGGGAAATAAACACTGACATGGCCGGTACATTAGCCAGGCTAGCCAGACGCGATTCCAGCCAGTGGAACCAGTGCGTGTCCTTGCCATCATCAAACAGGAAGTTAAGGAATACCAGCAACAGGAACAGGCCACCAAATGCTGCAATTTCAGCATGATGTGCAATCAGCTTCTCGGAATACAGTTTAGGGTCGTTCAGTGCCATCTTGGCCACGTCAATCAGCCCCATGTCGGCAGTTACACCAACCACCACCAGCGGGAACAGCAGGCGCATACCAAACACGGCAATCAGGATACCCACTGTCAGGAAGATTTTTTTCCAGAACTCATCCCAGTTGCGCAATACCGAGGCATTCACCACTGCGTTGTCGAACGACAGGGAAACTTCCATCACTGCCAGAATGGCAGTAATCAGCAGCACCTTAAACATGGCGGCAATGCCTGCCTCAGGCCCATGCGTGAATCCCCACCATGCCGACAACCCCAGGCAAATGATGGTAAAAATAATAGAAAAACGAAAATGTTTCATTGTTGTCCTTTAATCAGATCAAGACCGATTGCCAGAAGGCGGCCTATGATGACACGCCACTGTTACATCAGGCTACACTAATACCATATTGCTGGCACATGGCGGCCAGTCCCCCGGCATAACCCTGCCCTACGGCACGAAACTTCCACTCGCCGTTATGGCGGTAGACTTCACCAAATACCATGGCGGTTTCAGTGGAATAATCTTCCGCCAGGTCAAAACGTACGATTTCGATGTTGTTGTCCTGATTCACCACACGGATAAAGGCATTGGCGATCTGGCCAAAATTCTGCCCGCGTGACTGTGCATCATGAATAGTCACAGTAATAGCAATTTTTTCAATCTGGGCAGATACCTTGGATAAATCAACCTGTACCGACTCATCATCGCCATCGCCCTGGCCACTGCGGTTATCACCGGTATGCTCCACCGAGCCATCCTGTGACTTTAGCTGGTTATAAAAAATAAAATCGTGGTCGCCACGCACCTTGCCGGATGCGGTTAACAAAAATGCGCTGGCGTCCAGGTCAAAATCAACCCCGTCGGTGGAACGCTCATCCCAGCCCAGCCCAATTAAAATACGTACCAGATTCGGGTCGGTTTTGCTTAAAGAAACGTTACCGCCTTTGGATAATGATAATGCCATGTTGTACTCCCCTTACATGTTTTCGCTGCTGTTTTAGCTGATTATTCATATCAACGTTAAAAACAATAGTGTCAAATGTTTACAATCCCGATTTAAAACAGTTTTTTTAGTATCTATTTGCTACCGGCCTGCCAGCGCAAGCCAAAACCAAACAACTGATCCAGCTCGCGGTGTCCTTTCACATAGCGCACATGGCGGTTTACCTGAATGCTGCCACCTACATTGCTTAGCTCCACAATGCCGCACATGCCAAGCGCCTGGCCTTCAGTCAGGCGTACCTCAATCGGTGGCTGATCCGGCACATAAATAGTCACCACGCCATCGGTAGCAGCCCAGTTCGGTACACCACCATAAATAAAGGCGAAAATCACTACACGTTTGATTTCGCGCCAGTGCTGGCCATTAATACGCAGCCACTCGCCGTCCACCGACTGCCCGGTACGGTCATCAGCCGACAGCTGAATATAGGGATAGCCACGGAAATTACCAAAGGCATTACCCAGTGCCTGTATCACCGACATGCCACCATCCTGCATTTCAAACAGGCAGCCTAAATCC
>JASLIR010000321.1 GCA_030152125.1 Alkanindiges sp. | reverse complement strand
TATTGAAATAAAAAGGTGGGAGGTTTGGAGGGCGGTAGCCCTCCAAGTCCCACTCCAAAAAGTGGCTTGCGCAGCAAGCCACTTTTTGGGCTTTTGATTTTGTGCCATAGGTGAGTCATGCTGGCTTTTTAGCTGGTAATTTTTTTTAAACAATTATTAAATAATTTATGAATGATAAAATTGATTATTCTTAAAGCAAGACCAAGAGCCAAATTTTCGAACGCCTACGGCGTCCGAAAATTTGATAGGGTTTCGAGGGCTGTCGCCCTCAAGCTCCCAATAACGCATACAAATATTGGTATTTTATAGATTAAAACATTAAGTTGGCGCATATGGGGCGGAACCCTCCAGATCCCCATAAAAGTAGTCTTCGCTTGAGAAGGCTGTTTTTGTGCCTTGGAACCTATCATAGGCAGGCCTGTTTATGAGTTCTGTATAAAGAATTTGTCATTTTAGCGATGTAAAATCTCAGGTACTTAACACACGCTGCAAAACTTTAGCCTCCAGTTGGGCAAAAGCCGGATTGGCCTTGTCACGCGGCCTGGGCAGGTTCACATAAAAGCTCTCGGCAATATGCCCCTGATCCAGCAAAATAATACGGTCAGCCAGTTGCACCGCTTCACTCACATCATGTGTGACCAGCAGGGAGGTAAAGCCCTGCTGCTGCCACAGGGTTTCAATCAGTTGCTGCATTTCCAGGCGTGTCAGGGCATCCAGTGCACCCAGTGGTTCATCCAGCAGCAGTAAGCTGGGCTGATGCACCAGCGCACGCGCCAAGGCCACACGCTGTTTTTGTCCACCGGATAGCTGGCTTGGCCACTGTTTGGCTTTATCCTCAAGCCCCACGGTTGCCAGCAATTTCGCAGCATGTGCATGTTTTTCCTTGGGCAAGCCCAGTTGTACATTTTGCAGTACGCTTTTCCAGGGCAGCAGGCGGGGTTCCTGAAACATCACCCGGATGTCGGTATGTGCACCCCAGGCTTCCGGGCTGTCCACATCCACACGGCCTTCAGTGGCCTGATCCAGATTGGCAATCAGGCGTAGCAGGGTACTTTTGCCACAGCCACTGCGGCCAACAATAGCAATAAACTCACCTGCCTTAATATCCAGCTGGCATTGTTTTAATACCGTGTTCTGGCCGAAGCGCTTGGTTAGCTGGTGTAAATAAACCGCACTGCCGTTTTTCTGAATTTGTGGGTCAGGGGATATGGCCTGATCAATCACTGCGGCCGGGACGGTGGCTGTCTGGTTGCCTGCAAGTTGGCTCATGTTAAATCTCTACAATCAGTTGGTCTGCTGGTCATTTCTTTTTGCCTAATTTAATAGCTTATTGCTGGTAGATTACTTCTGATAGCCAGGATGCCAGCGTAGCCAGAAGCGCTCCAGCAGTTGCGCCAGTACATCGGCCAGTTTGCCCAGCAGGGCGTACAGCAGAATGCCTACCAGTACAATATCGGTTTGCAGGAACTCGCGTGCATTCATGGTCATATAGCCAATACCGGACTGGGCAGAAATGGTTTCCGCCACAATCAGCAGTACCCATACCAGCCCCAGTGAAAAACGCAGGCCAACCAGAATGGAAGGTAAGGCACCGGGCAGGATAATGTCGCGGTACAGTTGCCAGCGGTTCAGGCCGTAGCTTTTGCCCATCTCAATCAGTTGCGGGTCAACTGAACGGATACCATGGAAGGTATTGATATACAGCGGAAAGAATACGCCCACGGAAACCAGAAACAGCTTGGCTGTTTCATCAATACCAAACCACAGGATGACCAGTGGAATTAAAGCCAGTGCCGGAATGTTGCGTACCATTTGCAGGGTACTGTCCAGCAGGGTGGAAGCCACCCGTGATGAACCGTTGAGTAGGCCAAGTAACAAACCCAGTCCGCCACCCACCAGCAAGCCCAGCAAGGCACGGCCAGCACTCACTTTAACGTGTGTCCATAGCTCACCGGAGGCGCTAAGGGTATAAAAGGCTTTGGCCACATTGACTGGTGAAGGCAGCACCCGGCTTTGCAGCCAGCCGCTTTGTGAGGCAATTTGCCAGACCAGCAGAATCAGTACAGGCACAATCCACGGGCTGATTTTTTGAAAGGTATAGCCAAGCACCGACAGAATACGCTGGGTGCCTAATTGCTGCCTGCTTGCAGGGATGCTGCCGGTATTTTCCAGCTTACTGTTATCCGTTGCCTGATCTGCCGTTTGCTGTTCACTGTCAGCCGGGCTGTTATTACTGGCTAAGGCTGTATTGGCAGGTGCGGGGTTAGCTGGTTCAATCGTTGTAGCCCCAATAGATCCAGCCAGCTTGCTGACAGAACTTGAAGTGCTCATTTAGCTTAACTCCTCTTGTTTTTCTGCTGTGGAGGACGGTTGTTGTGATTTCTGGTTAGCACTCGGCACAATGTGGTTAGCTACAATTTCACCAAACGGACCGGTTAAGGTCTGGCCGCTGAGTTTTTGCTGTTGCGGACGCGGTAGTAGTGGGAACACCAGTTCGGCAAAACGGTAGGATTCTTCCAGATGCGGGTAGCCGGATAAAATAAAGGTATCAATCCCTAAATTGGCATATTCCTGCATACGGTCAGCCACGGTTTGTGCATCGCCCACCAGGGCAGTACCAGCCCCGCCGCGTACCAGCCCGATTCCAGCCCACAGGTTGGGGCTGACTTCCAGCTTGTCACGGTTGCCGCCATGTAATGCAGCCATACGGCGCTGGCCTTCTGAATCCATGCGGGAAAATTTAGCCTGTGCTGCGGCAATAATGTCGTCATCCAGATAGCGGATCAGGTTGTTGGCAGCCTGCCAGGCTTCTTCATTAGTCTCACGTACAATCACATGCAGGCGAATGCCAAAGCGTAACTGGCGGCCGTACTGGGCCGCTTTTTCGCGCATGTCATTAATTTTTTTGGCTACAGCGGCAGGTGGCTCACCCCAGGTCAGGTATACATCCACCTGCTCGGCTGCCAGTTCATGTGCTGCCGGGGAGGAGCCACCAAAATATAGCGGTGGGTAGGGCTTTTGCAGGGAAGGGAATAGCAGTTTGCCTTCTTCAACCTGTAAATGTTTACCCTGAAAAGTCACAGCTTGTTGCTGGTGGCTATTAATAAACAGCTGACGCCAGATTTTCAGGTATTCCTCGGTAATTTCATAACGGGTTTCATGGTCTTCAAACAGGCCATCGCCTTTTAGTTCATCCGGGTCTCCACCAGTTACCACGTTAATCAGCACCCGGCCATTAGACAGGCGGTCAAAGGTGGCGGCCATGCGTGCAGCAACACTAGGGGTAGTCAGGCCCGGACGTAAGGCCACCAGAAATTTCAGGCGGCTGGTGGCATCGATCAGGCTGGCTGCGCTAATCCACGGGTCTTCACAGGAACGCCCAGTGGGGAGCAACACACCATCGTAGCCCAGGGTATCGGCAGCAACCGCCACCTGTTTCATGTAATGATGGTCTACCTGACGTGCGCCGTGACTGGTTCCCAGATAGCGACTATCGCCATGCGTGGGGATAAACCAAAAAACATTCATAACACTTTCCTTTAAATACAAGAGGCTTTTTGTAGTCACCTCACCCTAACCCTCTCCTTGAAGGAGAGGGAATTCTCCTTCTCCCTTTGGGAGAAGGCAGGGATGAGGGGGCAGTTTTAATGTTGATAACCTCAATCTAAAGGCTCCTCCCAATAGAGGTACGGTTTTGATTATTTGCTGGCAGGTTTGACCGGCCACACAATTTGCGAAACATCCAGTGCCTTGGGAATCAGCTGTAACTGATAAAAGGCATCGGCAATGCTTTGCTGCTGTTTCACTACTGTGGCATTTAAGGGCTGTACTGGAGCCGGGTGTGGGCGGCGGTCAAAAAATACTGCAGCCACCTGAGTGTCCAGACCGGTACTTTTGGCAATCACATCAATGGCGGCAGCACGGTTCTTGTTGGCCCAGCGGTCGATGCTATCCAGCTCCGTCAGCACGCCCTTAAGGGCTTGTGGGTAGTTTTGGGCAAAGTCCGGGGCAGCCAGATAAAAGGTGTAATTAGGGCTTAAACCCACACCATTGGTCAGCACACGTACATTGCCGTCTTTTTCTGCAGCAGCGTAGAAGGGGTCCCAGATAGCCCAGGCATCTACGGCACCTTTTTCCAGTGCAGCACGGGCTTCAGCCGGGGTAAGCCAGATGGGCTGAATGTCCTGCCAGTTGAGGTTGGCCTTTTTTAAAGCCTGCACCAGCAGGAAATGCGCACTGGAACCACGCTGCAGGGCAATACGTTTGCCTTTTAAGTCAGCCAGTTTGCCAATATCGCTGCTTTTGCCTACCAGAATGGCAGAGCCTTTTGGTTTTGCTGCTTCAAAGCCTACGTAATACAAGGGCTTGTCTGCAGCCTGGGCGAAAATTGGCGGGGTATCCCCGGTCATGCCAATATCAATCGAGCCAACGGCCAGGGCTTCCAGAATTTGCGGGCCAGCCGGAAATTCATTCCAGCGGATAGTCGTATTGGGAAAGCGTTTTTCCAGGATTTGCTGTTGCTTTAACAGGGAAAAGTTAATCGCACTCTTCTGGAAACCGAAACGGATTTCCTTGGGTGCAACCTCAGCCGCCCAGCTACTGGCCTGCCCGGCAAATAGCAGTGCTGCGCTGAGCAGCACACGTTTCAATATATTCAGGTTACTCATGCTGGCCTCTTATTATTTTTTAGCTGCGGGAGCCAAGGTGGCATCACTGACTTTAATGGGCGCCGGGATCAGTTTTTGCTGACTAAAGGCGTTGGCTACTTTTTGCTGTTCGGCAATTACTTGCGGGCTAATGGCCTTAATGCCAAAGCTCATGCGGCTAATGGACAGGCCCACAATCGAGTCCGCCAGGCCGGTTTGCTGTTGCAGGATTTTGGCTGCATCGCCCGGGTTCTTTTGTGCCCACTGGCTGGAGGCGTTTAATTCATTAACCACGGTTTGAATCACTTTTGGATTTTGCGCGGCATAGTTACGGTCAGCCAGATAAAACTGGTAGTTGCTCACCAGCCCTTTACCATCGGCAAGTACACGGGCTTCTATCTGTCTTTCAGCAGCAGCAAGGAAGGGGTCCCAGATGACCCATGCATCTACGGCACCTTTTTCAAAGGCGGCACGTGCATCGGCGGGTGGTAAATAAACTGGCTGGATGTCAGACAGTTTCAGTTTGTTTTTTTCCAGTAGTTTTAGCAGCAGGTAATGCACGTTGGAGCCTTTGTTTAAGGCAATACGTTTACCTTTCAGCTCGGCTACACTCTTAATGGGGGAGCCCTTTGGTACTACCAGTGCTTCACCGCTTGGCGCTGCGGGCTGGTTGGCAATATAAACGATGGGTGCCTGTGCGGCCTGTGCAAAAATAGGTGGTGCTTCACCAGTTTCACCCAGTTGTACACTGCCTACATTTAGCCCTTCCAGCAGTTGTGGGCCAGCTGGAAATTCTACCCAGCGTACCTGAATGCCTTGTGCAGCCAGAGTTTTATCCAGGGTTCCCCGTGCCTTGATAATCGGCAGAATGCCATATTTCTGGAAGCCTACTTTGAGCTCCGTAGTCGCGCTTAAGGCGCTGCCTGAAAATGCCAGCAAGCCACTTAGGGCAGCCAGACGCAGTGCAGGTGTTATTTTTTTGGCAGTACCTGCAATCTCTTGCAGTGACAAAGGTTGTTTGTTTGACTTATTCATGAACTCGCCCAAAATGCATCTTTAAAAGAATGACCTTCATGTATTGAAGGTCCGAATACATAACAGACTAGGAAAAAAGCCTTAGAAAGAAAAATCATTCTTTTTGGATTCGTTATATGAAAAACAAGAAAGCAGGGCAGTAAGGGAGGCATGAAAACAATTGCTGGCTGGCTGCTGTTGCGGTGGCTGCTCCTGTGGCAAGTTACTTAACGCAACAAAAACACGTTAAAAAATATTCAGTTGTTGGTGCTTTTCTTGTTAGGTTTAAAGTGCAGGCATGCAAGATTGCGATACATAATTGCGCTAAATAGTTGCGACACATAACAGCAAGAGGGACAGGCATCATGGCGAAAATCGCGTTTCTGGTACATAACTATTTTGAACAGGTTGAACTGACCGAAACCCAGGAAATTTTACAGGAGCATGGACACGACACCATACTGGTTGCAGCCGACACCCTGCATGTGCAGGGCATGCGTGGCGATGTGCATAAGGAGGACAGCTTTACTGCGGATGCCTTATTAAAAGATATTGATCCACTGCATTTTGATGCACTGGTGATTCCCGGTGGTACGGTGAATGCCGATCAGTTGCGTATTAATCCGCAGGCGCAGGCATTGGTACGGGATTTCTTGGCACGGGACCGGCTGGTGGCAGCCATTTGCCATGCACCATGGCTGCTTATTTCTGCTGGTGTGGTTGAGGGCAAAAACATTACGGCCTATAAAACCCTAAAAGACGATTTGATAAATGCTGGTGCCTATTATAAGGATGAGGCCGTAGTACATGATGGTGACATTATTACCAGCCGCCAGCCGGAGGATATTCCGGCTTTTGCGCAGGCCATTGACGAGTTTTTTATCAAGCATGATTCCAGATAAGCCTGGTTTAACTTAAAAGGCCGGGTTAAATCCCGGCCTAAAGCCTAATCTACCAGATCAAATCTGCTCATTTTCCTGATTATCACTGCCAAATAGGGAGCGGCGTTTGTCCTGTGGAATACGCGGGCAGTTGCTGGAAATCTGGTACAGCACATTGGCCAGCGCCGGTAAGTGCGTGCCCACCACCGATTTGCCGGTAGTCAGTATCGAAACACTGATGTCACGTGCCGGGTCGGCCCAGCAGAAAATGTTGGAAAAGCCGAGGTGGCCAAAGGCCTGGCCGGTGTTGGGGCCAAACAGGCCTACCGGGTTGCTGCCTAACATGGGGCCAAGTGCATAGCGCATCGGGGCCAGCAGGGTACGGTCAATGGTCAGGCCGGAGGTAGCCAGTGTGGCGCGGAATACGGTTTTGGCATTAAAAATCCGTGTGCCGTTATAGGTACCACCGTTTAACAGTAACTCCAGGAAGCGGTTGATTTGTTCGGCACTGGTATAAATGTTGCCGGCAGGGCACACGGTATCCATAAAGCGCGGATCATTGGTGACATCCACTGCTAACTGTAAGCCACCGCCAAGCACGTGATTTAAATAGGTATCCGTACCCAGGCTGGGGTGTATGCCGGTGGCATAATTTAAGGAAACCCGATCGCGGTATTCCGGCTTTAAGCCATAATTGAAATAATCCAGCCCCAGCGGCTTTTCAATATTTTCATGCAGGTAGGTACGTAAGTCCTGGCCTGTAACACGTTCAATCAGCTCTCCCAGAATATAACCGGCAGTAACCGCATGGTAAGCCAGGTGGCTGCCTGAGGTGGATACAGGGGCGGCTGCACACAATAGTTTCAGGATTTCTTTGTTATCGAACAGTAATTCCGGAGTAACTTCGGTAGAAACCTTGGGAATGCCGCCACGGTGCGACAATAAATGAAAAATGGTGGAGTGGCGTTTGCCGTTTGCTGCATATTCCGGAATGTAATAGCTGATAGGGTCCAGCAGGTTAATTTCGCCGCGCTGGTTGAGCAGGTGAATCAGCATGGCGGTCACCAGCTTGGATGCCGAGAACAGGCAAACCGGCGTATCCGGGCTGGCCAGCACTAAATCCTGCGCATTGGGTTGCTTGCTACCTGGTGCATTGCCACGGGCATAACCAATACTGCGGTTAATCAGTATCTTGCCTTTGCGCCGCAAGCACATGGAAATCATCGGGCTATTGCCAGTCTTATAAAGCTGTTCAACGCTGTGCCAGATTTTCTGCACTTGCTGCTCAGTCATGCCACCCTGTTCGGCGTTTACTTCATGTTTACTCAGGGTAACGCTGGCGAGGTCGCTGGGTGTCCAGCAGGTATTGGTTGATAACAGTTTCACGAGCGACCCTTTGAATATTGAAAATATGTATTGTCATTTACTGTGTAAAATATTTGTAACAGCTTGTCAATATTCATAATAGCGATAGTCATACATTCTTTTTTGCAATCGGCAGGACTTTACTTTAAAATGCGGCTCTCGCTGTAGTGATGCACGGCGCTTTGGCTGGATGAATGCTGTTTTTAGCGGCAGTCGCTATTCAGCCAAATGATTTTCGCATCTTTATTTTTAAGCATCTCGGAGAAATCGAATGGCTTTAACAAACGCAGAC
>JASLIR010000269.1 GCA_030152125.1 Alkanindiges sp. | reverse complement strand
AACAATCATTCTTTTAGCTCAATAGAATTCTTAGCAGAAACAACACCACCCGAAAAACTATGTGCATATTATGTTTTAATGATAACAGTTCAAGATAAGTAAACAATTCTTATTATCATCTTAATTAGTTGAATAAAATTTATTTTTTGTGCATAGCAAGTAATTGCAAACAAAATTTAATAGTTTATAGTTAACATAAAGTAACCAAATCAATACTCAACCATTAATTAACCACTCTCTGAGGAAATTTGAATGCGTTTGTCTTTAATTACTGCTGCTGTAATGTCAGCCACTTTAAGTGGTTGTGCCACCTTAAAACCAATGGATTTACAGCCAGAATTCTGGCAACAAGCCAATAACAAAAAAGTAGCTGTGGTGGTGTTTGAACTGCCAAAACCAGGTAACTCAAAAGTTGGCAGCCAGGGATTACTGGATCTTGCGATTAATGCGGCTGTTTCTAATAAATTTGATAGCTTTGTTAGCACCTTGCAATTTGAACCATACAGCGCACTGGCAGAAGATATTGAAAAAGAGTTTGACCAGCGCGGCTTTGATGCCACTGTCATTACCGTTGATGCAAAAACTTTACCTGTTTTAGAAAAAACGCCTGAACAGAAAAAGAATCCTGCCATTTTCCGTGAAAACCTGGCCGCTGTTCCGGAGTTTAAGGATAAAGACTTTGTATTTATGGTCACCAGTAATCAAGTTGGCACCATTCGCTCCTACTACTCTGTTGTTCCAACCTCCGCACCGCAAGGTATTTACAATGGTGTTGCCCGCCTAGTAGATGTAAAGACCAATGAAATCAAATGGTGGAAACCGGTAAATATCGTCAAACCTATTAGCGGTGAATGGGATCAGCCGCCATCCTATCCAAACGTAGCACAAGCTGTAGACCAGGCAATTGAAGCATCCAAGAAGGAATACAGGAACCAGTTCTTTAGTATTAAAGCAACTGCAGCTCCTGTTGCTGCCCCTGCTACGCCTGCTGTTGCAGCCAGCGCCAATGCGGTTACACCTGCCACTACTGCACCAGCGGCTACAATAGCGCCTGCGGCTACCAACTAAGCAGGCATGATGAAGCACTTAAAGCACTGCCTGCTGCTGGCATTGGGCATGCTGGTATTTACTTCATCTGCTTATGCAGATGAAGTAACACCTGCCACCGTAGCATCCCCAATTAAAATATCCATAGGCAGTGAAAATACTGCCTTTTCAATTGATACCACCACAGCGGCCTCTGTACCTGGTTACTCCGCTGTTCAAGGCGTAGACCCATTGATAAGCTTGGCCGGTGTGTTAATTGGTCATATGATCATAGACAAGACAGGTTCGGCATCCGAACGTGCCGAGCAGGAAAAAAAGATTCCCAACCTGCTTAAACTGGCAGATAGCCTTAATCCCAACCAGTTACTTAAGACTCAGGTGAGCACCGAACTGCCTAAACAAGCAAAATGGGCGGATGGCCGTAACTACCTGCTGGATATCAAACCAGCATATTATTTAAGCTCCTCGCTCAACACTATACGCATGGTGTTTAAATATCACCTGAAAGCATCCAAACCGGATACTAAAAGTGAATCTACCAAAGCGCACGTATATATCTTCCACAACCTGAGCCAGAGTTCTGCCGCCCAGCAAAATGTTGTCACCTGGAATGATGTGGATGAGCAGGCCCTGAAAGATGTATTTCTAGAAAGTGCCACTTTGCTAACTAATGCATTTGCTGCAGTGGATGTAAGTCAGGTACCAACAGGTGACTATCTGGTTGTTACCACCATGAATGACGAGAAAATACGCGGCTATGCCTTAAAACAGGATCAGGAGTGGCTCTGGCTGCTGGACCAGAACAAGAATATTTATGTGCTCAAGCCAAAGCGAACCTTTGTATTAAAAGCTGCAACGCCTAAAGTAGCAGTTTAAAAAGACTGCTAAAGCCTTAAGCAAATAAATACTGCTGATCTCCCTCAATATAAAAACCGCCCCTCAAGATCGAGTGGCGGTTTTTATATTGAGGGAGATCAGGCATAAATGCTTTAAATCTCATTACGGGCCAGCCATTTCCCTGAATGTGCAGATAATTCTGACGCCGCACCTCCAAGCCCATGCCCACATATTAAGTGCCTCCCCGATACTCCCCATACAGCCTTAACACCCACTGCCCTGCCACTGTGGCACACGCCTCAGCACGCAGCTGCTGGCTAATAGGCGGCAGTCTGGCATCGGACCAGGGGCTATTGTCCGGGCCAAATAACGGTGCCAGCATGCTTGCGGCGGTCAGGTCTGCCAAAGTAAAACTGTCCCCCACCAGATAATTGCTGGCACTACCACCCAGCCAAAGCTCCAGTTGCGGCAATGCATCCTGAATTCGTTGCCAGGAGTCTGCCACGCGTGGCTGGTACACCTTAAAAGTATGCCGAATCATTTGCCGCAGTAAAGGCTTGCTACTGTCTGCCAGCATTTTTTGCCAGCGGGTATACCCGGTAAAGTCAAAGAAAATATCACTAACCTCTTCACGTTCAATCGCCAGGCTCCAGCAATAGCGGCGCACATGCTCACCCAGCTCATCAAACCAGCCCTCCAGTTGCAGTACCCGTTTTCTGGCAACAGGGTCTACAGGCAACAGTGGCCGCGCAGGATAGGTATGTTCAAGGTAAAGCGCAATTGTGGTGGAGTCTCCAATCGCCTGTCCACCATCCACCAATATAGGCAAGCTACGTTGGCCTGCCAGACGCCACGCAGTGCCAGCGTGCAAACCCGGCAGCAGGTCACAACACGCATAACTCAAGCCCTTGGCATGCAGATTCCAGCGGGTTTTCTCGCAGTACAGCGACAAGGGAAACTGATACAGAACGCGCTCATTGATGGCCATACGATACCCCTGCCATGCTAATGCGGCTGAAAATCCGCTGCCACTCCGGCCAGTCCACGCTCCAGCAATTTTTTCAGGTAGCGCTGGCCAAACAACCCGGCACGCTGCCCTACACCCGGAATACGTACTACCCAGCTATACAACCGCAAACCCTGTGCAAACACACCTGCACACTGGGCGGCAACCGGGTGGCGGGCAATACCCATGCCGTCTGCTTTGTCATCACCCAGCATGCGGCGCATCAGCACTTCGTGCGCAGTACGCGGCAACCATTCTGCATCGGGCAATTTTTGCAGACCATCCAGCAAGGCTTGTGTCAGGCGGCGCGAGGTATTATCCGGGGCAAAACACAATGGCAAAATGCGCTGGTCTATGGCTTGCTGCTCCTCCACGGTTTCACCCAACAAGCCCAGTGGCACACCCAGCAGACGGGTAACATAACGCCATATCAGGTAGTAGCCTTCGTGCTCCTCCGGGCGGATGCTGGCCCCCAGCGAACGCATGCTATCCAGCACCATACTGCCAAAAAACAATGGCCCGGCGGCGGTATGCAACTGGTTAATCGGCTTGCCATAGGTCGGAGCCCAAGTTTCGGAGGCCAGCAGGCGCATACGTACCATGGCATGCATCAGACGCACGCGCAGGCATATTTCCCATTCCTTGCCACCCGGTTTTAAGCTTTCGGTATCCAGCACACCAAAAAACAGCGTGGAAGATTCAAACAGCCGCCGCACCACATTCTGCTCCAGCCGGTTGGTGCCACCTAAAATCCGTGCCGAATCCGCATTGGCAAAGGAGGTCATCAGCCCGCCATGCACCAGTGCAATAATCAGTTGCGGAAAATGCCGGTACGCCATGGCACCGCCTTTACCCATCAATTCAAAGTCCACCCAGTCCGGCACTGTTTCCACATCATTAAGAAAAGCCTGACATGCCGTATTGCCCTCGCCTGCCAGTTGCCGTATGGCTGGCACTGGCGCACTGAATGGCAACTTGCGCAGGCGTAACTCGGTCACCACATTTTCCGCCAGCTCATCCCCCATATGCAGCCACGGTGCCAGCGGCATGGCATACAGCCATACCTTGCGCGACAAACCCGCCAAAGGCGTGGTAGACAAATAAGGGGAATAGGCAGCCAGACCTTCTAACAATGAATCTGCAGCTAATGAATCGGCCAGTGCATCCATGACATCACCACTCAGGTTTATTTATTCGGTTGATTGATTCACGCCTAGGGTAGCAAATGCATTTTATATATTCAACATGTTGAATATTAAATTAGGTAAATGAATGCTACCATGAATAATCGTTTGAGGAGCACTCCTATGTCACTGCGCCATGTTCTGCTTGTTTACCTGAGTACAGGTGCTGCCAGTGGCTACGATATTGTGAAGGGCTTTCAGCACACCTATGGCTATTTGTGGAATGCCAGTTTCCAGCAGATTTACCGTGACCTTGCCAAGCTGCATGCCGATGGCCTGATTGACTGTGAAATTGTGGGAAATGCCCCGCGCCCACCGCGCAAGGTGTACTGGCTGAACAGTGCCGGGCATAGTGCCATGCTGGAATGGCTGGCTACCCCGCTTAAGCTACCGCATATCAACAGTGCCTTTCTGGTTAAGCTGGCCTCCATTCACCTGCTGGACCGCGATGTATTTATGCAGGAGTTTGAACAACACCGGCAGGCCTACCGCGACACACTGGCCGATGTATACCGTATGCAGGCGGTGTTTCAGTCACTGCCACCGTCGGTACTGGAAAAATTTGAAGGCATTTACCTGACCCTGAAACACGGTATTGGCCAGATGGAACGCTGGCTGGAATGGGCACAGGATGTAGAAGTTTTTTTACAAAAACAGAAATGGCGTGAAATCACCTTTGAGGATATCCAGATATTTACCCAGGTCATACAACAGAATAATCCCGAGTAGCGCCTGCTATGGGCGAACTACCGCACCGGCAACACTTCCGTGCATCCAGCAATATTATTTTAAATCACAAAGCCATATACAGGTTTTAGCCGCTTTCCAAACAATTATCCTGTTTAAAAATTTGCACGCCCCATAAACCCACAACGCACACCAAACCATGCTGATATTTTCTCGCCTCGCCGCCTTCGGCGGCTCGGCGAAGGGGGGTTGGGGGCTTCGCCCAAACCCCCGCTGCAATTTCTTGTTGCCTACGGCAACAAGAAATTGCCAGAACCATTTAATACCAAGTATTAACAGTACTTTAAGGCTCATTGTAAAACACAACAGATGGGATCTTGTGCTGCTTTAGTCATAGCCCATGGTGTTACCCATACAAGGTGACTACAGCGCTGGATCACATGCATGCACAAAATAACTCATCAAATTTAATATTCAACATGTTGAATAAATAAATTGCCTTTGCTACCCTGATAGCTATCCAGTAGCAGAAAGGATGCATGCGCATGAACATCAGGACTGGCATCGCCACGTTAACGGGCCTGCTGCTATGCAGCGGTGCACAAGCACAAACCTTTTGCGTGTTCGACATGGTGGGCGGACAAGGCCCGCTGGCAACGGCCATGCGTGAGTATGCCACTCAGGCCAAAGCCTGGGGTGCCGATATCACGGTACGCCCCTACACCTCGGAACGGGTAGCCGCCGAAGACCTAAAAGTAGGCCAATGCGATGCCGCCCTGCTCACTGGGGTACGGGCGCGCCAGTTTAATCAGTTCACCGGCAGTATTGATTCCATTGGTGGCCTGCCCGGCTACCCGCAATTAAAGCTGTTAATCAGCACGCTGGCACGCCCGGAAGCAGGTAAGCTGATGACCAGCGGCAACTACGAAATAGCCGGACTGCTGCCACTGGGCGCGGCCTATATCTTTTTGCGGGATCGCCATATTAACAGTGTGGCAAAAATGGCTGGCAAGCGCATAGCCGTGCTGGACTACGACAAAGCCCAACAGGTGATGGCCAACCGCATTGGTGCGCAACCGGTGATGAGCGATGTGGCTACCTTTTCCGGCAAGTTTAATAATAATCAGGTAGATGTAGCGGTTGCCCCTGCGGTGGCCTACCTGCCACTAGAGCTTTATAAAGGCGTGGGCAGTCAGGGTGTGGTACTAAAAATGCCGGTGGCACAGCTCACTTTTCAAATGATTATTCGCCCGGAAAAATTCCCGGCAGGTTTTGGCCAGCGTTCGCGCCAGTACTTCCTCGGCCAGTTTGATACTTCCCTAAAAACCATTCGCAGTGCCGAGGATGACATCCTGTTTTTCTTCCCGCCACCCGATGGCAACGAACCGCAATACCGCGAGATGATGCGCCAGGCACGCATCAGCATGACACAGCAAGGCATTTACCACCCCAAAATGATGAGCCTGATGAAGAAAACCCGCTGCCATGTAGAAGCGCAGCAGCCTGAATGCAGTGACAACCTGGAGTAAGCCATGAAAACAACAACGCTTTGCCTGATCATGGCCGCACTGTGTGGACAAGCCCATGCCGACAACATTGACCCGGACAGTGCCACCCGCTTTATCAAAAACTTTTATCAGGCCATGCAAAAGCACGACCTGGCAGCGGTCAGCAACATGATGGATAACCGGGTGGTGATTAAAGTGTTATGGACCCAGGCCGACCCGCCACAAACCTTTAGCCTAAGCAAGGCAGACTACCTGCAACAGTTAAAGGCCACCTGGCGCTTTGCCGCCAATGACAGTTACCAGATTAAGAACCTGAATGTAAGTATAGTAGACGGCACTGCCATTGCCAGCTTACAAAGCACTGAAAACCGGTTGCTGTTTGGCAACAAGGCAGGCCAGAATAATGACCTAAAAATAAGCATTGCGGGCGATAAAAACGCCCCGCGTATTGTGGGGATTAATGGCAGGATAGAGATGTGGTAGATTTAATTGTTAGAGAACGTTAGTTAGCTAAATAGCAACGAATGTAAGATTTTTATCTAAGCTCCCCTACACTGAGAAATGCTATTCATAAAACACCATCTATCAAATCTGCACTATCACAATAAAACATAAGCAATTGAAAATATTAATTTTTAGTCACTTTTTTAACCCAAAGATACTTTCCATTCTTTAAATGAAATCTTCAAATAGCCATTTCCCTTGTAATGCGATATCGATTACAAGGATTAGAGTTGCTTGAATGACGTGAGTCTAACTTAAGTATTAAGAAATTCAATAGAACTGTATGTATTTTAAAAATTAGCGCCCAAAACTTTTCACCCTATTTTTTAAGTCAAAATATGTCATATCTTGATCACATTTAACCGATTTTTCTATAATATGTATGAAGTTTAAAGGATCAAAATCCTTTAGAGCGTTAGCATATTGAGAGAAAAGATAAAATGAATCTAGAGTTAAAAAAACAAAGTAACCCATTCTCTACAGGGGGAGGAGGTGTTAATTTTGAAACCAGAATTCAGGCATCTTTTGCAATTGCATTACTGACTCAATCTTGTGTTCCCTGTCTATCTAACAATATGAGAGCTAAAGAACTAAAATTTCAAAATAAATATGAAGGCTCTAATACAGATGATTTTGTTTTAATTGCTTCAGATAAAAACGGCAAAGTAAGTAAACTATATGCTCAAATTAAGCATGAAATAACAATAGGAGCATCTACTGGAAGTGAGGATAATACTTCAACATTTAGCGATGTTATAAATAGTGCATGGAAGGATTTCAATAGTGATTCCTTTAATAAGCAGAATGACTCTCTTGCATTAATAACAGGTCCAATTCCTAAGTTAGACATAGCTAACACTCTTCCCGTCTTAGAATGGGCTAAGTATTCATCAAGCTCATTAGACTTTATAAAAAAATCAAAAACCAAAGGATTTACAAGTGAAGCAAAACTAAACAAGTTAAAGATTTTAAGGATGCAGTTAGAGCATGCTAACGAAGGTAAAGCAATAACAGATGATGAGTTATGGGAGTTTCTTCGAATTTTCTATATTGTATCCTTTGACTTAGATGCTAAACACTCCGTAGTAGCTAATTTATTGTGTTCACTAATTCAATGTTATTCTGATGAGTCGCCTTCGCTGGTATTATCTAAAGTTATTACGTGTGTTCAAAACTTCAACCAAAATGCAGGAATCTTAACGCTTGAAAATGCTCCTGAGGAGGTTAGAGAATTATTTCAGGTTAAGAGAAAAGTTAATTTTGAAGCTGACTTTCTGAAATTCCAAGAGCGTGGGCAATACATTTATCTTGGTATTTCAAACACAATTCAAGGACTCCATGTTAGTAGAAGTGAAGATTTAGCCAAAATTTCAGAAGCTTCTGATGAAAGTGATTTTGTGTTTGTAACAGGTACTAGAGGTGCTGGTAAATCAGGTATAGTAAAAGATTTTATTTCAAGTAAAGGAAAAGATGTCCCTGTTTTTTATTTACGAGCTGAAGATTTAGATCGAAGTCACCTAAATGACGTTTTCTCATCTATCGGTATGAACTCAACCTTAGGTCAAATAGAAGGATACTTTTCTCTACTTCCTAAGAAAATTCTAGTCATTGAGTCCATTGAAAAAGTTTTAGAGCTTGATCATCAAGATGCATTTATTGATTTACTTCAGTTTATACGACAACAGACTGGGTGGACTATCATTGCGACAGGACGTGATTATGCATTTCAACAGCTTTCCTTTAACTTTCTCCAACCGAATGAAATCAAATTTAGTAGTGTCAACATCGAAGGGTTTTCTGAAGAACAAGTACAACAAGTTTATGAACATTTTCCGGAGCTTAAAACATTAATATCAAATGACGCATTAGGAGATATTCTTCGGATACCATTCTTTATTGAGATAGCTGTTAGAGCAATCAGTAATGGAGCACAATTCCAGACAGGCGATACAGAGCTCGATTTTAGAAATATTGTTTGGTCTTCAGTGATTGCTAAAGAACAAGATCGAAAGTCAGGGATGCCAGTAAAACGCAGAAAGACATTTATTGAAATTGCTACAAAACGAGCAAAAAAAATGGCATTTGGTATTTCAGTAGATGAATTCGATCCTGAAGTCCTATCTAAGCTTGAAGAAGATAACTTAATTTATCGTGATCAAACAAATTCAACTATTAGCTTACCTCATGATGTCTTGGAAGATTGGGCATTAGAAGAATTTATTGAAGATCAATATCAACATAACGTGTATAACTTGAGTAGCTTATTATTAGCTATCGGAAATGAGCCAGCAATAAGTAGAGCGTTTAGATTGTGGTTATACCGTCGTCTGAAATTTTATGCATCTACTTATGAGCTTGTTGAAAACATATTGAATGCTCATGATATTGAGAGTTTTTGGCAAGATGAAACTATTGCCGCAATTTTACAGCATGATACTCCTGATATTTTTTTAGAAAAATTAAAACATACACTTCTTAAGAATAATTGTACTTTATTAATTCGCTTTTGTTTTATTTTAAGAATAACTTGCCAAAGGCCAGACTCTCGCTTTACAGACTCACTTAAAATAGATCAAAAATCCGGGATATTGCAAAATTTATTTTTAACGCCTTATGGTAAAGGTTGGGAGTCACTGATTCGATTTATATACGAATCCAAAAAAGAAGTAAGTGAAACAACTTCTAATCATATTGTAGAGTTAATAAATGAATGGAGTGAAGTAATAAG
>JASLIR010000254.1 GCA_030152125.1 Alkanindiges sp. | reverse complement strand
CATCCGCCCATGCAGAAAAACTGCAACAGCTGTTAGTCGTTGAACAGCCAAAACCGGATGTTGAGAAAAGCGAGACCATTGAGTTTACGCCATCACTCCCCCCGCAGGATCAGGTTGAAACAGTTAACGAGGAAGAACAGCGCTTTTTTGCTGATGATCTCAACCAGAATGTAGACAAGGCAACAAGTGGAACCAGCCCGGACCAGTCGCTGGAAGCACTGGAAGCTGAATTTGGTTTTCTGGATAGCCCTGCTACACCGGTAAAAACAGCTGAACCTGCCCCTGTTGCCAAGCAGGACAACAGCCTGGATTTTTCCCTGGACAGCAGTACAGCCGCACCGGCCCCAGCCAGTGAAGAAGCACCGCTGGATCTGGAATTTGACATCAGTGATGCATTTGCACTGGAAGAAATCAAGCAACCGGCCCCTGCTGAGCCACTGGCATTTAAACAGGAACCAGCCAGCCAGCCGGAAGAAAAAGCCGACAGCGCCAACCTGGACAATATCACCCTGCAGGATACCAACTGGGCAGAAGGCTTTGACGACCTTGAATTTGATGTGGGTGATGCGCCTGATACGGCTACCACTGCGGCGGTTACTCCAGCGCCAATTCAACCTGCTGCAGAAGTGACTGAAGCCAGCTTTACATCAACCGACCCGGAAGACTTCCTGCTGAAGGAATTCCCGTTCCTGGTTAATATTGATGTACAGCAAACCAATCTGGAGCTGGCAGAAAGCTATATTAACCTGGGTGAAGCACGCAGTGCCCGCGAACTGCTGAGCGAAGTGATTAACCTGGGTACCAGCCAGCAAAAAGCACAGGCCCAGCATTTAATGCAAAACCTGCCATCCTGATCAACCCGGTGATGATGGACAAGAAAGGCAGCCTACGCTGCCTTTTTTAATGCCGGAAGCCTATGCCATAATCGGACCGTTTCAACCTATATCAATGAGCCTTGCATGAGCTTGCAGCTGTCACCATCCCCCAGCGATATATCAAAGGCCGTACACCCGCCTGAACTTGCCATTATTTATGCCGGTGGTACCTTCGGTTGCATTGGTGAGCCACTGGCCCCCATGCCTGCAGCAGACTTCCTGCCCAAACTGGATCAGCTGGTGAGCGATAAATTTGCGCTTCGCTGCCACAGCCTGCCCACAGCGCATATCCGCGATAGCAGCCAGCTGCAAGCCAGTGACTGGATTGAGCTGGTTGCACAGATTATCCACTTGCAGCAACAGGGTATACAGCGCATCCTGCTGATCCACGGTACCGATACGCTGGCCTACACCAGTGCTTTTTTGGCGGAAGTGCTGGCTGGCTGGCCATTGCGGCTGGTCATTACAGGCAGCCAGTATCCCCTGCTGGATAGGCATGGACAGCAGGCGCACCCTTCCAGCGATGCGCTGGCTAACCTGACGCTGGCAATTCAGCAAGTACAGCATACAAGCAATGGGGTATTTGTGGCATTTGCCGGGGAATACTGGCCTGCCCATCAGGTGCAAAAGGTTCACACCACCGACCTACAGGCATTTAGCGGCGCATGCCTGCCCGCTTCAACACAGGCAGCACAGGCACCAAACGCAGCTATTGCCCCTGCTGCACTGGCCGGCTCATTACACTATTTAAAGCAGTTAAACATTAGCACCTACTATGCGCTTCCCCTGGACTGGTCACAGCAGGCTCTGCAACTACGGCAGTTACTGGATAGCCCTGCGCTGGATGCACTGATCCTGCTGGGTTTTGGGACAGGCAACATTGCCCATAGTGCTGAAATAGAAAAACTTTTCGGGCAGGCGGCCAGTCGCGGCATTATGCTGGTGATTAGCACGCAAGTGCCTTTTGGTGGCGTGGATAGCCGCTATGCCGCCGGACACTGGCTGAGCGCATTAAATGTTTTATCTGCCGGGCAATTGCCGGTTCCAGCTATCTATGCACGTTTAGCATGGATTTGCTGCCAGACCATGCACTATCATCAGCGCCGGCAATACTGGCTACAGGGAATGAAGCACTGATGCACACAACGGGCTGGCGCTGGCCGCTATTTCTACTACAATACTGCCCCTGTCCACCGTTTAAGCGGCGTTTACATGCCTGAGGATGTTATGCAGCGTTTTGCCATTGGCATAGAATTTTGTGGTAGCCATTATCGCGGCTGGCAAACCCAGCAGCCCGGGGTACGCAGTGTGCAGGAAACCCTGGAAAAAGCCTTAAGTAAAGTGGCCAACCATCCGGTGATTGTACATGCCGCCGGGCGTACTGATGCCGGAGTACATGCCAGCAATATGATTGCGCATTTTGATACGGATGCCATTCGCCCCTTACGTGGCTGGCTGATGGGCACCAATACCCAGTTACCGCCAGACATTGCTGTTAACTGGATGCAGCCCATGGAGCGGGATTTTCATGCCCGTTTTAAAGCCTGTGCGCGGCGTTACCGCTATGTGGTATACAACGCACCGGTTCGCCCTGCCCTGCTGGCGGGTCAGGTCACCCATGTGTATCACAGCCTGAATGTGGATAATATGTGCCAAGCTGTGGATAAACTGGTAGGTATCCACAATTTCAACAGTTTCAGGGCGGCAGCCTGCCAGTCCAACCAGCCGGTACGCCATGTGCGCCATGCGCGTTTATTTCAGCATGGGGCTTTTCTGGTTATGGATATTCAGGCTGATGGCTTTTTGCATCATATGGTTCGTAACATTATGGGTGTGCTGCTGGAAATCGGCAAAGGCGAGCAGCCTGTGGAGTGGGTAGACCATTTGCTGGCGGTACAGGACCGTAAGGAAGCCGGCGTCACTGCACCACCGGATGGCTTATATTTTATTCAGGCGTACTATCCGCCACAATTTCAGCTACCACCGGTAAAGCTGGGACCAGCCTGGTTAAACCTGCCGGACTAAGCGTGTGGCAGCTAAGCGCCACCGATAAATACTGCTGCTTAGCGCTGTTTACGCTTGCGATACTCCACCGGGGTTTCATTAGTCCAGCGCTTAAAGGCACGGTAAAAGGTACTGGGCTCAGAGAAGCCGGTCAAATAGACAATACGCTCAATGCTTTCACTGGTTTGTGACAGCAGACGCTTGGCAAGACGGCAACGGTAATCGGACAGGATTTCCTGAAAGCAGGTATTGGCTTCGCTTAATTGTGTACGCAAGCGGCGCGGGGTAATACTTAATTGACTGGCCACCGTTTCCAGCGTGGTTTCGCCACTTTCCAGGGTAGAACCAATCGCACGGCGCACCTCCCCCACCAGGTCATAACGTGCCAGTTCCTGCAACTGCTCCAGCGCCAGTTGCTCATGCAGGCGCAACAACTCCGGTTCAGACTGCCACAACGGATAATCTAGGATAGCAGGATCAAAATACAGGCGGGATTCTATCTGCCCCAGCCGTACCGGGCAGCCATACACCCGCTGGTACTCGGCATCGCTGGCACCATGGGTAAAATTAAAGTCGATATGGGTAGGGTTAAAACGGCCTTCGGTCACAAAGCGGAAAAAGCGCAAGGCACCGGACATCAGGCATTCACTAAAATGACGGTGTACTGCCGCATCATAACTCTGGCGGCCATTGGTCAGGTAACAGTTTTGCGCATCATAAACCAGTTGGGCACTTAAAGCGTCGGTTATCAGTCGCTGGTAAGCCAGTGCCCGGTTTAAGCCCTCGCCAAAATTGCTGCTGCTCATAAACAGGTATTCCACTACCTGCCCACGGTACAGCGGCAAATGCTCCCCCATATGCAAGCCGACATCAGGGTCATTGGTAGCAGCTTCTGCAGCCTGCCAGAAGGCCTGCTGGGCACTGAATGGGGTACGCTTATGCGCATCAAGCTGACTAAGCGCCACTCCGGCCCGGCCCAGAATCTCTTCCACAGGCATGCCTGCACGGCGCATAGCCTGATAGCCGAACCGCAGTACAACCGATGAATCTGTTAACTGGCCTGCCATAATAGGTATGCTCCCAATCAGAAACCTAAAATCTACACCTGAAACCTGGAAATATGTGCGGGATAAATGTTTAGTGTATACGTGGCCCTAACGTATGTTTTTTACAGCATCGCATACGATTGGCTTAACTGACAGTATAGTTCAATTTATGAGTGTATGAAATAAGAATTCACAGCAGCAATCACGATATAAAATTATTCGCTGCCTTTTATGTAAAAAATTAAATTTTTACAATAAAAACAATAAAATAAAATTCAATTGTTTTAAGGCAATAACTGCCGCTATTTTTAACCCCGTCAACAGGATAGCGCTTTTCCGCGCATTGTGGCTATACCTGACAACAGCTGGATATGACCAAACATACATATTAAGCCATAATGCATCTGCCAAAAGTGCTGCCTGAGCAGTTACGATAAATCGTTTAGCGATTGATCATGAGTTGCTTTTTCTGGATGAACTGCTTACAATTTGCGCCTTCCTTATTCTTGTCAGGTAGGCTATGGCCAACAAAGAAGAACTTATCGAGTTTGAAGGCGTTGTCACTGAAACATTGCCTAATACCATGTTCCGTGTGCGCCTGGAAAACGGTCACGAAGTGATTGCACACATTTCTGGTAAAATGCGCAAACACTATATCCGTATTTTAACAGGTGATCAGGTTAAGGTAGAAATGACACCTTACGACCTGAGCAAGGGCCGCATCACTTATCGCGCCCGTTAATTCAGGCAGATACTGCCATGCATAAAAAAGCTGCACGTGATGCAGCTTTTTGTTTGCCTGTATGTCTATAAACTATTGCGACAGCTTGCTGCTTAAGCAACCCGTCGTCTTGCATTCCCTCAGGCGGTCATTCAGCCAGTTGGTACGCGAGGTAGTCTGGTCCAGCAGGCAGGCGCTATCAATCACTTCGCCCATATCCACACTGTTTAGGGTACATTGCTTGTCGCGCTGCTTGATCCAGGCCAGTTGCGAGGTTTTCAGCACCTGCTTGTCCTTGTCACCCAGCTTCTGCCGCAACAGCTTATAGCTGGCATTTAACTCCTGATCAGCCTTCT
>JASLIR010000224.1 GCA_030152125.1 Alkanindiges sp. | reverse complement strand
TAATGTGGCTTGTGAAGCTCTGGGCGTTGATTACAGACGTGGGAACTGAACCGCCTAGAGACTTGCTGTCACTTCCTGTGCCGACATTGCCGATACAGGCTTGGGCTGGTTTGCCACACGCCGTTGTACATAAGCCTTTGCCAGGGCCCGTGCATCTTCTAATGCATTGTGCGGAATACGTGACTGGAATTGCAGGTCGGTGCATAGGGCCATACTCAAGGGGGGAGTTACGAGACGGCGCCCTGCACCACTAATCAGTATATTGCAAAAATGCGCCAAATCTTCCGGCCAGTCTGCCACCACATTGGCAATGCGGTAGCCACTTAAAAATGCAGCCAGCTTTTGCTGAAATGCCGACCTTTCTATGGGTGCCTTATTTAATACCGACATCACATGCCCTTCAACCCACGGTGTCGGGTGTGAACAACGTAATACCTCATAAAAGAAATTACCCTGCTCATCAACCAGCGCCATGGAAATCAGCTCTCCCTGAAACCCATTAAACTCACAGTCTATGAATAAATTCATTGGCAATCCCTCCCTGCCGGACTCTGGGGCTTAATAAGCAGTGTATGCCTGTTCATGCAGCATGTAATTTGCCAAACATCACAGATGGCAGGAAAAAAGTGTCTATCAGATGAACTGCAAGTCAAAAACAGGGAGTGAATCGTGCGCATGGCCTCTATATACCTCTACTCTCATTATTAGGCTACAGCTGCCGTCACCACAATTTCCACTTTCCACAGGGGATCAGCCAGTTTGGCCTGCATAGTGGCCCGTGGTGGTGCATGATGAACAGCAACCCACTCATCCCATGCGGAATTCATGCCATCATAATCAGCAAGATCACTCAAAAAGATTTGAACCATGAGAATTTTTGATTTATCGCTACCTGCTTCAGCCAGCAACTGGTCAATTACCTGTAAAACCTGCCGGGTTTGTCCCACAATATCCATACTGCTATCTGTTGGCACCTGCCCGGCCAAATAAGCCACACCGTTATAAACCGCTACATCGCTATAGCGTTTTTCCACATTTATACGTTTGATATTACTCATCATATTTCTCACTTCAGGCTTAAACAGCTATTCATACGTTATATACAGGGCACTATTATCCGCCGTTTTATACCTGTTTAATATGACATCATAACGATAGCACTATTAAGATTCGTTTCATTTTTATGACATTGATTTAACAACGTAATTTTTACAAAAATTCGCCATTCAGACACAAAAGCGTACATTCAGGCGTTTGCTTTTTAAGCAGTATCGTTCTAATTTCAAAAGCAGCAAAAGCAAATCACTTATTTTCACAACGCCACACACTGCTTTGGATGATGGCAGGACGAATAACAGAGGAAATTATATGTTTGTACTTAATCCCTATCTTAACTTTAATGGCAATGCCGAGCAGGCATTTAACTTTTATAAATCGGTGTTTGGGGGTGAGTTTAGCGCCTTCATGCGTATGAGCGATGCGCCGGGTATGCCGTATGAGCTAAATGAGGCCGACAAGCAGAAAATAATGCATATTGCCCTGCCTATGGGGCGGGGCAACACTTTAATGGCGTCCGATGTACTGGAAAGTGCCGGACACCAGAAAGCGCAAGGCAATAACACCTATATGGGTATCAATACCACAGATGAAGCGGAAGCCCGCCGCCTGTTTGATGGCCTATCGGTCAATGGCCAGATTGAAATGCCCTTAAGCGATATGTTCTGGGGCGCGCTGTTTGGCAGCTTTACTGATCAGTTTGGGATTAAATGGATGGTTAACTGTGAGCGTGCAGCCCAGCAACCGGAATAACTTGCAGTCAGGCAATCCTGGCTGACAAGCCTTATTTAGCCGGCATGACACGCAATACTTATCCAGGCCCCGGATGTATGCCGGGGCTTTAATTTTAGGCAACCATTGCCCATATGGTTTATCATAGCTCACCTTTTTGGCTTGCTTAACATACATGAACAACACCCCTACCCCACCTCATACCGCTATCGGATATTGCAGTAGTTGTGGTAATCCCCTGGCTACCAAAAAAATGGACTGTATATCCTGTCAAACACGGAAGAATAACCGGGCACTTGGTATATTTTTTATCCTGATGGGCTGCATTTTCTTGTTGATGATTTTATCTTATTTTTATTTTGCGGCGTGTAGCAGCCAGTTGTTCCAGAACCTGACACTGTGTTTTGGCTATCACCCTTCCTAAAAAAGGTATTACAGCCAGTCAATAACCCTACTTACAAGGCCCCATTAGTCACTGCAAAAACAAAATAAACAGCTATCAGCAACAGGGGTAAGCAAACAAATAGCATAACAATATGGTTCAACTTCATTGGTGAGCTCCAGTGCAATAAATGTGACAAAACGTACACATGTTGATCAAATTTATAGCATGTATCTCTTTTATGTGGCCTAAAGCTTGTCTGACATATCCTGCTTTTTCTGGTAATAATTAATTAGATCTTTTAAACAAATCACACAACATAAGAAAAAATACAATAAAAACAAATAATAATTACGACAACTTAATCAGGACTCGTGTTGTTAAGTGGCCATTATTCAGTCATCCAGCAACCTGTCTGGATGACTTTGTTTCCCTTTCCTTCGTTAATGACTTTCGTCATTAACTGCACGATACATCCGGAATAACCGCTGCGCCAGCCGCCTTATCCAGGGCAATCACGGATGTTGCTATGGCATTAATCACCTGGTTTAAGGATTGCCGCGATGCCGTGACTACAGCAGGAATATACGCGCGATCCTGATTAGCCACCGGCGTAATAAAGCTCATACGGCAGCTCAACTGGCGGCTTGGGTCCGCCCCCGGCTTATTGGCTGTTGCCACCAGGGCCTGTGCCGGATCAAGCCGCTTAATAATCCAGGCCACCGTCACATGCACACTAAAGGAGTCAACCGCCATAGGCAATTTACTGGCAGATTTTGTTTTGACCACATCAAAGCGGGAAAAATCGGTTGCAATACGGTACGCCGCTGGATACCCCACCATGCCACTATTGTAGCGATCCACCGCCCCCAGTGCCTGCTGCAAACCGGAAGATAACCCATCATGCAGCTCTGCACTTAAGGCAGAAGACCAGCGCTGGTTGTCCAGCATCACCGATTGGCCAGCCGCATCCTGAATCACAATTTGCGAACGATCCAGCCGGTCCGGTACAGCCACAGGCAGCAACTCAATGACTTTCACCTGATGACCACTGAGCGGGCTTACTGTTGGCGTGATGGTATAATAGCTGGGCACAGGTGTACTGGAACAGGCTGTTAAGCCTAGTCCAGCCGTTACCACCACCCCAGCCAAGGCATACCTTAGAACATGTTTGCTGAATTGCCGGCTCATCGCTGCTGATCCTCCTGCGGTGATTTACCACGAATTAATGACTCTGGATGCTGCTCAATATAATCTGCCATCAACTGAATAGATGCAGCAGCCCGTGTCATCTGCTGTAGCGCACGGCGTAAATCCTGCTGCATGGGGGCATCACTGGCCAGTATGGTTTCACTGGATTTCAGGGTACGGCGTGCATCGTCCAGGGTAGCCTGCATGGACGGCGCAATCTTGCCATCCAGCTGTTTCACCAGCTTGTCCGTGGATTCAATCGCGGCATTCATATTATTAAGGGTCTTGCGCACATCCTGCCCAATTTCTACCAGCGGGAACTTGGTCAGCTTATCGGCAATTTGCGATACCTGTGCCTGCAAGCCACTTAACTCAGTAGGTGTGGTTGGAATTTCTACCCGGCCATGCGGCAATGCACGCAAAGTCGCAGGTTTGGCTTTAGGGAACACATCAAAGGCAATATAGTTCTGGCCAGTCAGCAAATTACCGGTACGCATTTGCGCACGCCAGCCACGCTCAATAAAGCTTTTTAGAATGGTTCCGTCCGGGTCAAGCTCCTTGCCATGCGCCAGGCGCGATGGATAAATCACCGCCTCTACCCGCATACGCAACTGTTGATAGTCCTGTCCAAACTCCACATTAATAGAGCGCACATTACCAATCTCAATGCCCATAAAATCAATGGGCGCATCCACAGCAAGTCCACGCAAGGACTGATCAAAATACATCACCACCCAGTGTGGCTGGCCATCCGGCTCTTTTAAGGCATCCTGCTGGGAGCCCCACAGTTTGAAGGACTGGCGGCTGTTTGCCGCGGTACCCTGCGAGTTTTCAGGATAACCAAAGGCAATCCCCCCGGCCACAATGCTGGCCAGTGACTGGGTATCCACTTTAAAACCGGAAGCACCGAGGGAAACATCCACACCGCTGGCCTGCCAGAAGCGGGCATCGGTCGTTACAAACTTATCGTATGGCGACTGAATAAA
>JASLIR010000194.1 GCA_030152125.1 Alkanindiges sp. | reverse complement strand
AGCAGCCTGCAAACCGTACGCAAGGCTGCAGAGCTGTATCGCCAGAATAACTGCGATGCCATTATTGCCATTGGTGGTGGTTCGGTAATTGATACCAGTAAGGGCGTAAACATTCTGGTATCTGAAGGCGGTGACGACCTGCTGAAGTACTCCGGTGCGCATAACCTGCCAAAACCATTAAAACCATTTTATGTGGTGCCAACCACTGCCGGCACAGGTTCCGAAGTAACCATGGTCGCAGTAATTTCTGATACCGAGAAAAACGTTAAACTGCCGTTTACCTCTTACTTCCTGATGCCAAATGCGGCGATTCTTGACCCGCGCATGACAGCTACCCTGCCACCGCATATTACTGCCATGACAGGTATGGATGCGCTTACCCATGCAGTAGAAGCCTACACCTGCCTGGCTGCCAACCCGATTAGCGATGCGTATGCCTTTGGTGCCATCAAGAAAATCAGTGAAAACCTGATTAAAGTACTGGACGAGCCAAAAAATCCGGAAGCACGCCTGGAACTGGCACAAGCCTCTACCATGGCCGGTATCGCCTTCTCCAACTCCATGGTAGGTCTGGTGCACTCACTGGGCCATGCTACCGGTGCAGTAGCTCACTTGCCGCATGGCCTGTGTATGAGCCTGTTCCTGCCCTATGTGCTGGAATACAACAAGGATGCAATTAGCCATAAACTGGCCGAGTTGCTGTTGCCACTGGCTGGTGCCGATGTATATGCCAGCACGCCGGCAGACCAGCGTGCGCAGAAATCCATTCAGGTGATTCGCCAGATGCGTGATGTACTGAATGAAAGAACCAAACTGCCACGCACTTTACAGGAAACCGGCAAGGTAACCGAAGCACAGCTGGATGAAATTGCTGCCAAGGCGCTGGATGATGGTTCCATTATTTTTAACCCGCGCGAAGCCAGCATTGCCGACCTGAAAGCAGTGCTGAAGAAAGCCTGGGCTTAAGCACAGCTTGCTACTGCCGATGATTACAAAAGGTGCTCTTCATGAGCGCCTTTTGCTTTTAGCACCACTCCAGTGTGGGTTAACGCGCATATCGGAAAAAACATTAAAGACCGCACAGCACATTATAAGCAAATAATCACCAAGCTTTAGCCATTAATTTTTATACATAATTCACTATAAAAAAATAACTTTTAGGGTAATATTCACACTATCTTCACAGCATAGCCCACCCTTTGTAGGCAGCAACTATAAAGCCATAACATTTGAGGAATTAATGATGAAAAAAAGGATATTAACTATTGCAGTTAGCGCACTCTGTGCAATGGGGATTAGCGGATGCGATGACGAAAGAAGGACGGTTATCCCGCCCGTCGTAACCGGAGACCTGCTGTTATTAACTGCCGATAATGAACTGGCGTCCATTAATTTAGACAAGCCGGGGGAACTGGAACTGGTTTCCAAAGAAAAAATTAAGGGTTTAAATGATGGTGATAGCCTGGTTGGCATTGATTACCGCCCGAAAGATGGCCAACTGTATGCAATAGGCTATCTGGGCAATATTTATACCATTAACACGGCAAACACCACCGCAGAATTTGTCAAAAAACTAAAAGCCAACTCTGCGGATACCACTGTACCTTTTACCGGTATTACAGGTGATAAGACACAAATTGCGGTGAACTTTGACCCGCTGACAGACCGCCTGCGTCTGGTAGGCAGCAACGGACAAAACCTGCGTATTAATGTTGATAATGGAGCAACCGTTACAGATGGTACGATTAACGGCGCAGATGCAACAGTCACCTCCATCGCACATACCAACAGCTTTCCAGAAACAAAAAGCACCCGCCTGTTTGGTATTGATGTAAAACAGGACCGCCTGTTCCTGCAAAGCCCGGCTAATGATGGCACATTAGGCACATCGGCTGCACTTGATGTGGATGCAACAGGCAGCAGTGGTTTTGCCATCAATGGCATAAACAATCAGGGTTTCGCTGTACTCACCGTCAATGGCACCCAGCAACTGTACAGTATTGACCTGTCCAGTATTGGCACAGAAACCAAGGCTGCCAAACTAAAGGGTAAGCTGCCTACCCTGGCTAATGTTCACAGTATTGCACTTAAAGATAATATCTACACAACCAGTTATGGGGTTGGCCTTACCAATAATAATAGCTTAAGCAATAGCAATAAGCTGGTAGTCCTGAATCTGACTAATCCTGAAGATGTCAGGCTGGTCAACATTAGCGGCCTGCTAGCCAATGATGAATCTATTGTAGGCATAGATTATCGCCAGAGCATCATAGCAAGTGGTGCATCTGGTCTTCTCTATGGACTATCCAATAAAGGTAACCTGTATACCATTAACCCGAATACGGGAGTGGCAACCAAAAAAGTGGCGCTGATTGCCGCTACAGACGATACTACCCAGCCCTTTAGTGCACTCAGCGGCAGCCATTTTGCGGTAGATTTTGATCCGGTTGCAGACAATAAACTGCCGATCACAAGCAGCTTGCGTGTCATCAGCAACACAGGGCAAAATCTGAGTATTAATGTAAATACCGGAGCAACCACCACTGATGCCGAGCTAAATGGCATCCCTTCCGCACAGGTAAGTGCTGCTGCTCATACCAACAGTTTTGGTACAGCCACTGCTACCCAGTTATTTAACCTAGAGCGCAGTACCAATAAGCTGACATTGCAGGCATTGCCAAGCAATGGCACTTTAACTGCGGTAGGCCCGCTGGGTATTACTTTAGGTAATGCAACCGGCTTTGACATTAGTGGAGGCGATAATGGCCTGGCACTGGCAGTAGTGAATGCTGGTGAAGCCAACACGTCTACGCTATACAAGATTAACCTGACTACAGGTAAGGCAGCATACGCTATCAGCAAGAAGGATGTGTCCGATGCTGTAGCCTCCAAAATTGGCAGTGATAAAACACCTATACCCGCGCTGATAGATATCGCCCTGATACAGGCACAATAAACGCAACTATCTCAACGGATAAAGCAAGTACAAAGGCACCCAAGGTGCCTTTGTACTTACTGTTCACACTTTTCTCCTGCCCTTTTTCTATTATCCAGCCACATCACGCTTAAAGGGCCTATCAACCCCTCTTTTTAAGCGCAATCCATGCCAGTGCAATAGCAGCTACATTGGTAGTAACCGGGTTAAAAGCACCCGTGGCCAGCGATGGCATGATAAACAGGCTAATCCCCAGTAGTCCCGCTAATGCCAGAATAGCCAGCCCCAATAACCAGCGCTGGTTAGGCAGCACCAGAATAAGAACGCCAAAAATAATTTCGGCAATGCCTGCAGTTTTAGTAATTAACGGCTGCGACACATGCACATAAGGCGCCAGCCAGACGGACAACTGCTGGCTCATGGCAATTTCAACCGGGTCCCTGTTCAGCAGTTTGGGCACCAGACCATGATAGATAAAAATAAAAGCGAGTGTAACTCTGGCAATGTTCATACGTGCATTTCCCCCTAAACGCATATCCGGTTTTTTAACTGATTTCTGGCTGCTTATCAGCCTTAACCGACATCAACCTGCATCCACAAAACGCTGCTTAACCGCAGCGGTGGGAAGCATACATTGTGCATATTTGCCAAACAGTCGGTAACGGTTACGGGCTATCAGGTCGTAAAGCGTATCGCGCCATTGTTGCGGAATAAAGGCGCTCCAGGCCAAAAATCGCCACGGTGCTGGTAGTTGCTGCACCACCCGGATAAAGGCCGCACTTTTGGTATAAATATGCGAACCTTCCAGCAACACCATCGTATCAAACTGCTCGGTAGGCATATCCAGATGCTGCAAAATAGCCTGCCCCTGCACTGACTGTACACTACATAATTTAAAAGTGGCAGCCTTGTCATAAGTCAGTAAAAAGCGTGTCCAGCCATGGCACAACTTACACTGCGCATCAAACATTACAACCTTGTCGTCCACAGTGATATACGGAGCAAGGCCATTTGAATAATGAATAGCTAAGCGCTTATTTAAATCCCTGCTGACGCCAGGCTTCATAAATCATTACCGCAGTGGCATTGGATAAATTAAGGCTACGTGATTCAGGCTGCATCGGCAAGCGTAACCAGTGCGCATAAGGGAACATCAGACGCACAGCTTCGGGCAACCCGCGTGATTCCGGACCAAACAGCAATGCCACATGACGGTTTAAATCACTGTCAAATGGCGATTTTTCACCTTTGGTGGTTAAAGGAAAAACCGCCTCAATGCCAATTTCTGCTAAATAAGCCAGGCATACATCCAGATTCGGCCATACTTTCAGCTCTGCCCATTCGTGATAATCCAGCCCGGCACGCTTTAATTTTTTATCGTCCAGCTCAAAACCCAGCGGCTCTACCAGATGCAGCTTTGCCCCGGTATTGGCACACAGGCGAATAATATTACCGGTATTGCTGGGAATTTCCGGCTCATACAGAACAACGTGAATCACTATCTTTTTCTATGCATAAAAAAACCAGCTATATTTTAGCTGGTTTTGGTCAGGGCCTGTTGAGGTTTCATATGCTGACTGCGTTGTCTGCTAAAATTAAATCAAACAAGGCGTGAAACGTAGGCAATGGCAAGCCCTTGGCAAGTTTCACAACACAGTTTGAGGTAATTTTAGCCACAACCCGAAGGGACAGGGAGATTTTTTGCCGCTACTGCGTTACTCATTGCTCATTTAGAACGACTAAATATTGCAATTCATGCCTTGTATCGTCTAAAAAATCTTCACTGTCGCAACAGCAGATGAAAACTAAACAGGCCCTAATAACAAATGCTTATTTCTTTGGCGTAGCTTGTTCAAAGCGTGCATTCACCGCATTCCAGTTTACCACCTGCCAAAAGGCCTTGGTGTAATCGGCACGCTTGTTCTGGTACTTCAGGTAGTAGGCATGCTCCCATACATCCAGGGCCAGTAAAGGGATTCCTTTCTGTTCAGCAATATCCATTAAAGGGTTGTCCTGATTTGGCGTGGAGGTTACTTCCAGCTTGCCATTTGCCGGATTAAGCACCAGCCATGCCCAGCCGGAACCAAAGCGGGAGGTGGCAGCATCGTTAAACTTGCCCTCAAAGGCTTCCAGCGAGCCGAAATCCTTAATAATTTTATCCAGTAATGCCTTGCTGGCTTCGCCACCCTTGCCCACCGGTGCCATGCTTTGCCAGAAGAAAGTATGGTTAAAGTGACCGCCACCATTATTGCGTACCGCCGGATTGTATTTGGAAATTTGCGCCTGAATCTGCTCAATGCTCAGCTTATCCAGCTCCGGATAATTTTTAATTTGTGCATTCAGGTTATCCACATAGGCCTTGTGGTGCCTGCCATAATGAATTTCCATGGTTAACTGGTCAATGGATGGCTCCAGCGCATCCGTGGCATAAGGTAAAGGTGCCTGACTAAATTCGGCATACGCCGCACCACTGGAAAGCGCAGTACCCACAATAATGCCCTGGATTGCTTCTTTATACGTCATTTGCCTGCTCCTGTGTAATAGGTGGCAGTATAACAAATAAATAATGCAAATGATTATCAATTACATGTGGTGTTTTGTTGTATTTGTATTACCTGCTGCACTACATTTCCCTGTAGATAATTTTAACGAAACGCTGTCTGATCAATTGCCGCATCCCGTATAATGCAGCCTTGAATCAATACAACTGATGAATTTTTATGTCTGCTTCGAATGCTACCCCCCCTATCGTTGGGGTTCTTGCTTTATGCCGTACTGGTTTTGAGCGTGAATGCTCCCAGGAAATTGAACAATGGCTGGCAGAGCGCGGTGCAGATGGCTATGCAAAATTTGAAAAATTAAGCGGACAAATTATCTGGTTTGGTACGTCGCCAGTATGGCCTAAAACACATGAGCTGGTATTTGCGCGGCAGGTTATCCGCCTGATCGAGAAAAAACCGCTGTATTTTGATGCCAAAGACCGTATTACCCCAATTTTATCGGCACTGGAAGGCCAGTCTTACAGCGCGATATATTTTGATAATCCGGATACCAACGATGCCAACAGCCTATCGGATTTATTTAACCGTATCCAGAAACCCCTGCTATCTGCCGCTGGCAAGGCCAATATTTTAAACCGCGATGCCAAACAACGCGTACACCTGATGTTTATTGATGGCACATCAGCCTGGCTGGGAGTTAGTGAAGCAGGACAAACCCTGAAATGGCCGATGGGTATTCCGCGTTTAAAAATGCCACAGGATGCCCCGAGCCGTTCTACCCTAAAGCTGGCCGAAGCCTTTGCCTACTTTATGGATAAGGAAGAACAGGAAGAGTGGCTGCGTGAAGGCTTAACAGCGGTAGACCTGGGTGCCTGCCCCGGCGGCTGGACTTACCAGTTGGTAAAGCATGGCATTCAGGTTACTGCGATTGATAACGGTGCCATGAATGAAAAGCTGCTGGATACTGGACTGGTTGAGCATTTAAAAGCCGATGGCTTTGTGTTCCGCCCACAACGCCCGGTACACTGGCTGGTGTGTGACATGGTGGAAAAACCTGCCCGTGTTGCCCAGTTAATGGCAGACTGGCTGGCGGATGGCGATGCCAAACGGGCTATTTTCAACCTGAAGCTACCCATGAAAACCAGACTGGAAGAAGTAGGCTACTGCACGCACATTATTGAAAGCACGATTGAACAGGCTGGTAAAAAAATTGATCGCCTTGAATTCCGCCAGCTGTACCATGACCGTGAAGAAGTGACCGGATTTTTAGTGGTGAAATAATCTGGCCACTGGATAGAAGGCAACTCCATAAAGATATAAGGCAACCTCATCCGGGTTGCCTTATTCATCTGAAATCTAAAGTAATAGTTTTAACGTGAGGATCACATCATGTCACAAATTCTTTTACTTTGCTCTCATTGTGAGGAGGAGTTTTTTTTCCAAAAATTTTCCTGCATCTATTGGACAAGCTCTAATCATACCACTCCCTCAATGGAGCAATTAGAAACCATTTATCTTATAACAACACCTATCTGGTGCCATGTCTGCAATCAGCCATCTTATGCAGAAAGAGTTCCCAGCCTGCGGGAGTTTGAAAAGGCTATTGCTGTAGCAGCACGCGGAGAGGCAAAAGGAATCTACATTCATGTGGATGATGATCTAGTAAGATATTCACTTGAAAATCTAAGATTTTTGGCACAGCACTTAAACCTTGATCGTAAAGGAGCCTGCTTATGTTGCGGTGGCTACCAGTACACAAAACTCTACGATGACTACAATAACCTGATTAAATTAAAGCACCAGTTTTGTGAAGGCTATCTTCGGAAACGCATACGTATCTTTTCAGTCTTCTTTAGCCGTTACACCACTCGTTGGTATGATATGAATGGAAAATTTCTACTGGAAAAGAGCACAAGTACACCTCATCCACCTTATTTATAAAATGGCTTTTATATTATTAGCCTAGTCTATAAAAATACAGCAGCCCAATAAGGAATATATCAGTGCCAGAAAATCTTTTTTTATTACAAGGAAAAATAGAAAAAATTCAGATCATGAGGCAACATTCAATC
>JASLIR010000187.1 GCA_030152125.1 Alkanindiges sp. | reverse complement strand
CTATACCCGTATTAGTGCGCCGATTGATGGTACGGTGGTTGCCATTGTGACTGAGGAAGGCCAAACCGTAAACGCCAACCAGTCCGCCCCTACCATTGTAAAACTGGCCAAGCTGCAAACCATGACTATTAATGCACAGGTTAGCGAAGCAGACGTCATTAGAATTAAGAAAGGGCAAAATGTTTACTTCACCACGCTGGGTGACCCCGATACCAAGCACTACGCTACACTGCGTGATGTAGAGCCTGCGCCGGATTCCATTAAAACCGAAAGTGCCAGCAGCGCCAGCTCATCCTCCAGCAGCACGGCCATTTACTACAATGCCCTGTTTGATGTGCCCAATACCGATGGACAGCTACGTATTGATATGACTGCACAGGTATACATTGTACTGGATGAGGCCAAGAATGTACTGACAGTCCCTGCTGCTGCACTGACTACCGGCAACGGCAAAGGTGGCAAACATAAATCCGGCCAGCAGAACAGTACTGCCAAACCGGAGCAGGATGCTGCAGCAAACAATGCCGAAAAAGCGCCGCGCGAAAATCATGCAGGCGCGGCAGATAAAGGTGCCCCCGGCAAACGTGCAACCGTGCGTGTACTGAATGCAGATGGCAGTGTGGAAGAACGTAAAGTGCGTATCGGCCTGAATAACCGTATTACGGCCGAAGTATTATCCGGCTTGAAAGAAGGTGAAAAAGTTGTTTTAGCGGATGCCACCGACACCTCACAAAATGAATCCAAGCGTTCATCCACCAACCGTCAGCCAATGCGCTTCTAAGGTGACCCTGATGACGCAACACGATTCACAACATGATCCACAACCTGACTCACAACACAACCATCAGCAAGCCATGCTTGAGGTGCAGGACCTATGGCGAGAGTTTCCCGCCGGTGAAGGCACCGTCGCCGTACTTAAAGGCATTAACCTGAAAATTTACGCTGGGGAAATGGTGGCCATTGTCGGCCAGTCCGGCTCCGGCAAGTCCACCTTAATGAATATTCTGGGTTGCCTGGATAGACCAACAAAAGGTAGCTACCGCGTTAGCGGACAGGAAACCGGCAAACTGGAACCGGATGAACTGGCCAAGCTGCGCCGGGAATATTTTGGCTTTATTTTCCAGCGCTATCATTTGCTGGGCGATTTAAGCGCTGTTGGCAATGTGGAAGTACCTTCCATTTATGCCGGTATTGACAGTAGCGAACGCCGCGAACGTGCATCTGCCATTTTAACCCAGCTCGGTTTGGGCGAGCGCTTGAATCACCGCCCAAGCCAGCTTTCCGGTGGTCAGCAGCAGCGGGTGAGTATTGCCCGCGCGCTGATTAACGGCGGCGATGTGATTCTGGCCGATGAACCCACCGGTGCACTGGATAAACACAGTGGCCATGAGGTGATGCGTATTTTACGTGACCTGAATGACAAGGGTCATACCATTATCATTGTCACGCACGATTTACAGGTGGCGCAAAACGCCAGCCGCATTATTGAAATCAGTGACGGTGAAATTATTTCCGACCGGGAAAACACCCCGGTTGCAGTGAACCCTGCGGATAACAGCAGCAGCGAAAGCCCAGCTGAACATACGAACCCTTTGCTGCATGATACCCGCGCCAAGGACAAGCAGCGGCACTTTTCGGCATGGCGTTCTACCCTGGACCGTTTGGGTGAAGCCTTCCGTATGGCCTTGCTGGCCATGAATGCACACCGCCTGCGTACCTTTTTAACCATGCTGGGTATTATTATCGGTATTGCCTCGGTGGTATCGGTGGTAGCACTGGGTAATGGCTCGCAGCAGCAGATTCTAAAAAACATTAGCAGCCTGGGTACCAACACCATTACCGTGTTTCAGGGCCGGGGCTTTGGTGATAACTCCAAAACCAGTCAGGCTAAAACATTAAGGCCAGCCGATGCCGAAGCACTGGCAGAACAGCCCTATGTGGATAGTGTTAGCCCCAGTGTCAACAGTTCCAAAACCATTCGTTACCGCTCCATCGAAGCTACCGCAAGCATTAATGGCGTAGGCGACAGTTACTTCCGGGTTAAAGGGATTACCTTTACCCAGGGTCAGGCTTTTGACGCCCAAAGCGTTAAACAGCAAAGCCAGGATGTGGTGATTGATGCCAATACCCTGAAAACCTTTTTTCCGGATGGTGAAGATCCGCTGGGCAAGGTAATCCTGATTGGTCAGGTGCCGGCACGTATTATCGGCGTCACCAAGGCTGAACAAAGCATGTTTGGCAACTCCGACTCCCTGAATGTATGGCTGCCCTACTCCACAGTGATGAGCCGTATTCTGGGACAATCCAATGTGCGCAGTATTGTGGTACGCATGAAGGATACCGCCCCCAGTGATGCAGCAGAAAATGCGATTTTAACCCTGATTGAACAGCGACACGGGGCTAAAGACGTATTTACCCAGAATAGCGACAGCATCCGTCAGACCATCCAGCAAACCACAGCCACCATGACCCTGCTGATTTCTGCCATTGCGGTGATTTCACTGGTGGTTGGCGGTATTGGCGTGATGAACATCATGCTGGTATCGGTGACTGAACGAACCCAGGAAATTGGCGTGCGAATGGCGGTGGGTGCGCGGCAAAGCGATATTTTGCAGCAGTTCCTGATTGAAGCAGTACTGGTATGTATTCTGGGTGGCATGCTGGGGGTAGCACTGGCACTGGCCATTGGTAAAATATTTGGTCATTTTGCCGGGGATACCTTCCAGATGGTGTATTCCACCACCTCGATTGTGGCGGCTTTTGCCTGCTCATCCCTGATTGGTGTGCTGTTCGGTTTCCTGCCCGCACGCAGTGCCGCACAGCTTGATCCAGTTGCAGCCTTAGCCAGAGAGTAATTTGATGACCCTTACAACAATGAAAAATCATTCACGCAATTCCCTGCGTACTGGCAGCGCGACTATTCTGTCGGCAGGTCTGGTGTTGGCTCTATTGTCCGGCTGCTCTGCCGTGGTGCGCACGCCTTATCAGCAACCCGCACTGAATATGCCCGCCCAGTTTAGCCAGCAAAGTAGCCAGGCACAGGGTGTGCGTATTGACCAGATTAAAGACCAGTGGTGGACTTTATTCCAGGATGCAGAACTCAACCGGCTGGTTGAACAAGCGCTGCAACGTAATAATGATTTAGCCGTGGCTGGCATCCGCCTAAAACAGGCACGTGAACAGGCGGGCCTGGCCAGAAACCAGCAACTGCCACGTGTGAGTGCCAATACATCGGCATCGCATCAGGTACAGTTACATGATGGTGAGGACAGCTCACGCGGCTTTAGCCTGAATGGCTCCGTTAGCTACGAAGTGGACTTATGGGGCAAACTGGCCAGCCAGACCGATGCCGCTAAATGGGAAGCATCTGCTACCCAGCAGGACTTGCAAAGCACTGCCCAGACACTGGTTGGCACGGTATGCACCCTGTACTGGCAAGTGGCTTATTTAAACCAGCGCATCAGCTCCAGTGAAGCCAGCGTCAGCAGCAGTAAAAAGCTGTATGAGCTGGTTAAAGCACAGTATCAGGCCGGTGCCGTGTCCGGGCTGGAAATGGCTCAGGCTGAACAGGCCGTGGTCGGCCAACAGGCTAATTACAGCCAGTTGCTGCAACAGCGCATTGAAGCCCTGAATGCCCTGTCCATTTTGTTTGACCAACCGCCTGCTGCGCTGAGTATTGCCGAACCAAGCCGCTTGAGCAGCATTAAGCTGCCTGATATTCAGGCCGGCTTACCTGCCGATTTACTGGCACGCCGCCCGGACTTACAGGCTGCCGAATTGCGCCTGCGTAAAACACTGGCAAATGGCGATGCCACCAAAGCTGGTTATTACCCGTCGCTCAGTTTAAACAGCTCGATTGGCACCAGCAGCACCTCGCTGACCGAACTGCTTAAAAATCCGGTAATGACACTGGGGGCCGGGCTTTCCCTACCTTTCCTGCAATACAACGATATGCAGCGTAATCTGGCCATCAGCAAGCTGGATTATGAAAGCGCCATTATCAGCTTCCGCCAAACGCTGTATAGCGCCCTGGCCGATGTGGATAATGCCTTATCTGCCAATACCCAGTTAAAAGTGCAGGCAGATGCCCAGCAACGTACGCTGGTTCTGGCAAAAAAATCGGAATCGCTGAATGAAATACGCTACCGTGCCGGTGCAGTTGCACTAAAGCAGTGGATTGATGCGCAGGAGTCCCGGCGTAATGCAGAAAACAGTGCCATCCAGATTCGCCTGAACCAGTTGAATAACATGGTCACGTTGATGCAAAGCCTGGGTGGTAGTCCGGTTAAGTCCTAAATATTTGGACAGATTGTAGACAAGTGGTATCAGCACATACGTTGTTAGGTGCTGATACCATGACCATTCGATACAATAAAACGTGCATTGCGTAGCACAGTTTTTATAGATTTTGTGACCCCGGCTGCTTGGGCTGGATTTAAATCGCGGTAATAAACCCGATGCCTGCCATATCTTAATGTCAAAAAATTCTCTTTGCGTTTTTGAGCAAATAGAAAGTCCAGCAAAACACGCCAAAATTCATCTGCCCGTCCGTGCATATTATCAAACTGATATTTTTTATGCTGACTATACGATTGCTGAAACTCCTGTATCAGTAATTCTTCGGGTTTATCCACCTTGCCAACCAAAATCACCACTTCATACGAATTTTGAGCACCGATATAAATTCCCGTATAAAAACAGTTATCTACCTCGACTATTATTTCTTTTTTGATGTGTTTTAACTGTGTTACCCTTGGCGATACTGTTACTTCATAAGCCGGGAGAATTACGCCCATTATATAAATAAAAATATATTTGAACAGGTAAAGCAGTATACCAACCAAGAGTAAAACCAACATTACGCCTGCTGGGCTTTCTATAAATACATTCATTATTTAACTTCATTGATCGTTGAATACGCCAATATTTAAAATTCTGTTTTTTAGAACTATTCCGGTTTATAGCCAAATTTAGGCAGCAACCAGTGTAAGCCAGCAGTTAAAAAACCAACCAGAACAACAATCGCCAACACCCAAAAGGATTGCTGAAAGCGCTCCGGAAACAGCACATAAAAGGCACTAATACCAATGCTGTTACAGGCCAAAATCAGCACCGCACAGGCATAATCATGAAAGCGCCGTGCATGGTTGGAGCTGTTCACCCATTGCGCATTGGTGTTATAGCTGGGCAAAGTCAAATGCGCATCGCCAAAGCGCTCCAGTTCGGACAGAAAATGCCTTAAGTTGGTAATAATGCGCTCGTACTTATAATTTAAAAATGCAAAGGTCGCCGAAGCCACCGGAAAACCCAACAGTATCCATTCAATATGTGCATCACTGCCCTTGCTGGCATTATGCGCCGCAATTAAGGCCGCCAGCAGGCCAATAAAGAAAGTAATAAAAATGGTCAGGGCCTGCTGCCGTTGCGATGTCCGGGCATTTAATTCATTAAATGCCGAAATATAACGGTAATTGGCAGACACATATTCCTGTTCAAATCGGCTCACAGCCCTTCACCTTCTTATCTTTGCAGACAAACATCATATAACCATAAAAAATGCCTTGATCGTATTGCGCATCACCAAGGCATTCCAGCATAAACAATAGCCTGCTATTTAATTCAGCAAGCTTTCACTCATACCCACGGTATTAAAACCGCCATCTACATATAAAATTTCACCGGTAATGCCGGATGCCCATGGTGAGCACAGAAACAGCGCAGCATTGCCTACTTCTTCCTGCGTTACATTACGTTTTAACGGTGCAATAGAGGCATTGACATCCAGCATTTTTCTAAAACTTTTAATGCCGCTGGCGGCCAGGGTGCGGATTGGCCCGGCAGAAATCGCATTAACCCGGATGCCATCGACGCCAAGGCTAGTAGCCAGATAGCGTACGCTGGCTTCCAGTGATGCCTTGGCCAGCCCCATTACATTATAATTAGGCAACACACGCTCACTCCCCTGATAGGTCAGGGTTAACAGGCAGCCCTGTCTGGCCTGCAACAGTGGTTTTGCAGCACGCGCCATGGCAATAAAGCTGTAGGCACTAATATCATGCGCAATTTTAAAGCCTTCACGGCTGGTCACATCGGTAAAGTCACCATCCAGCTGGTCGGCAGGGGCAAAACCAATGGAATGTACCAAACCATCCAGCCCATCCCAGTGCTGCGCCAGATCAATAAAGGTTTGTTCTATCTGTGCATCTTCTGCCACGTCACACTCAAACACCAGTGTGGAGCCAAACTGTGCAGCAAACTCATCTACCCGTTTTTTCAGTTTTTCATTGGGGTAAGTAAATGCCAGCTCCGCACCCTCACGGTGCAGAGCCTGTGCAATGGCATAGGCAATAGACAGCTTGCTGGCAATACCAGCCACTAAAAAACGCTTACCGTGTAATAAACCCTGAGTCATTCTGTTATCCTGAGTTTGCATCATTAAATCAGGTGGATCATAACAAATTTTAATTGTTTGCAGCATCCACCCAGCTAAGCGACGGGTCTATTTAAAATCATTTACTCTTCAGGGTCTGTTGACACTTCAGATGAGGGTGCGCCAGCAGCTGTTTTTTTAGGCGATGCAAGGCATGAATTGCGATCTTTAGTGGTTCTAAATGAGCAATGAATAACGCAGCAGCGGCAAAAAACAGTGCTGTCCCTCCGGGTTGTGGCTAAAATTTTCTCAAACTTCGTTGTGAAACTTGCCAAGGGCTCGCCATTGCCTGCGTTTCACGCCTGGTTTGAATCAATTTTAGCCGACAACGCAGTCCGCATATGAAATGTCAACAGCCCCTAGTAATCACTGATTTTGTAGCGTTTTACCGTTTGCTGCCAGCGCTTATTCACCAATATCCGCTTTGTTACTTTTACATGCCCTTCAGCGCCTTCCTCCCCAGCACTGAGTGCATCCTCTATAAGTTCTTCCACCATTTTTAGGCCCTTACCCGGTACTACTACATATTCGGTGGTTTCGTGGTAGCAGCAGCCGGACTTATTAAAGGTGATTAAACGCTGACGTTTGTGGTCTGTCTGGAACATGCCCAGGTTTTCTACTGCCAGTGTGGTCAGCTCATCACTGAATACAAATTTGTTGCGGGTTTTATTAAACACATATACATTGTAGGACGGCCCGCCATAACTGCTGTTGTTGCCGTTACGGATTGCTAAATCTTGCTGGCCATCAAAATTAAAATCATCAAAAATTAGTGGACTTTGTTCGTTGTATAGCTGGATCACATTGACACTGGGCTTTTGATTGTCCTGTAAATAAAAATACAAATCTTCTGATGTCAGTTGCTGTAGCAGCTGTTTGCCGCCCTTGGCATATAGGCTAATTTTTCCTGCACCGGAACAGGTATCTTTTTCACATTGTGCTACGGTAATAACAGCATCATAAAGTTTTGAACCATCCGTGATTTTAAAACTAGCTGCATACACATTAGCCATTAAAAACAGGCTAGCGAAACTGCCAAGCAGAATTTTAACCATCAGATGATCACGCATAGTTAAGCCTCCTTAGTTTTTTTTGCCTGATATGGCTGATGAGTACTGCAAATGCAAAATGGGAAAAGGATTGCCCTGCCCGTCCAATGCACTACGGTCAACCTGAACAAATCCCTGGGACAGATAAAAGCCAACCGCCTGCGGATTTTGCTCATTAACATCAACCGCATCAATACTGTGCTGATCAACAACAAAGCTTAATAAAGCTTTTCCCACACCCAAGCCATGATGCTCCGGTGCCACAAACAGCATTTCCAGTTTTTGTCCGGCTATACCGGCAAAACCAAGAACCTGCCCATCCGCTTTCCGCCGCACCAGAAATAGCTGTACCTGCGGAAAATATGCAGGGACCAACTGGCTTTTTATATCCTGCAAACTGGCCTCCGGCAGAAAATGATGGGTAGCCCTTACAGCAGCCTCCCATATCCCCAGCAAAGCAGGAAAATCCGGCTCTGTTGCTACTTCTATCAACATGTCTATCACAATGTATATTTATAAAAAGCCATAATAACAAAGGCGCCACAGATAAATCTGTAGCGCCTTTTTAATCTGACTTATGGCTTTAATGGATCAAAAAGCTGATGCCTTAAAACTTAAACTGTACACCTGCAGTAAAGTTGCGTCCCTGCTGTGGAATACTGGACAGGAAGGAACTGTGGTTGTAATAACGTGCATCAAACAGGTTATTCATTTGCAGGTATAGCTTATAGCTGCTGCGCTCGCCCATATCACCCTTATAGGCAATGCTGGCATTCACGATGTTATAGCCGGAGGTTTCATTTTCATAACTGGCAATCTCATCCTGCTGCAGGCTGCGGTACACCTCCACACTGCCGGTAATGGCATCCCAGTCGGCATTAATACGTCCACCCACGCGGGCAGAAGGAATACGTGGCAGATTACCATCTTTTTTTAACTTGCCGCGTACATAGTCACCAAATAAGGTGCCGGTATACAGTTCGTTAAAGCGATAGCTGGTTTCTGCCTCCAGGCCATTAAAGCTGGCATCGCCCTGGGTGTACTGAATCAGGCGGAAAGCCTCAAACTGATCCAGCGTTTTAGCATAGATATAATCATCCACCTGATTGTGAT
>JASLIR010000186.1 GCA_030152125.1 Alkanindiges sp. | reverse complement strand
GTCATGGATGAAGAGCCTAAGCATTTTAGCTAGGAATCACTTTAGCTAACAGGTTGTACCGTTATACACCTCGGTGGTGGATAACGGCGATAGGAATGGAAAGAGCGCATAGGCGCTCTTTTTGTTTGGCTGGTTTTTACTGAAGCAGGATTATTCCTGCTTCAGTAAATACTTGTTGGAAATGGTTTTAAAGCTAAAACCAGTCTGTTCCGCCTTGTATACCAACCCCTCACGGTATGCACCTTTTAAGCCGGAAGGGCCATCGGCATAGGCCAGCAGGGCTTTTAACAGCCCGTCCTGATCCAGCCCTGCACCAAACAGCTGTTGCAGGGTCACGGCCTCATGCAGCACCGGCACATGGTTAATGTCATGTGCTACAGCAAATTCGCGGGCCTGTCGCGGTGTTACATAGCAGCGCTGTTTAGGGTCAAACAGGGAGAACATGTAAAAGCTGGCTTGTGCTACCTTTTCAAAGTTGCCCTGAATACCTGGCCCAACCAGTTCACCCTGTACGGTAAAGTCACCCTGTATTTTAGCAAGGATATCCTTGCCGATGCTGAGCATGGGCGCGGTATCGACAGGCTGGTCCAGCAGGTAGGACAGGTTACGGGAACACACGTGCTCTTCCTGCTCAAAGCGGGATACCGTCATGGAGGTACCCTCCAGCTTGTAGCTGACCTCAAAGCTGATGTGGTTGTCCACGTACGCCTGGTATACCTCTGCTACCAGGTTCTGGATGCGTTCCTGATCTGTCTTTTGCAGATGGCCGGGGAATGCACAACGTACCGGCATGTTGCCGTTATCCGCCTGCACTGGCTTTTCAAATTTATACACCTCAAGCTGTGGTGCCAGATCATCCGCCTGCAGGTCAACATTCACACCATCAAAATAGCTGAGTGGCAGGATATAACCCTGGGAAATCTGGCCACGTAGTTTGATGGTGCGGATACGAAAGCCCTGAAACTGCTGACCGTCATCCGTATAAATATTGGTCAGGCGGGCAGGGTCTAAAGACCGCCCAATCAGGGATTCCGCTTTAAATGCGGCATCAATTTCAAAATAGATACAGTCATCCTGGGGCTGAAAGTCGCCTTTTTTGGTCACGACCTGCCAGCCATCAAGGACACATAGCTCAATGTTGTCTGCGCCTTCTATAGGGCGCACATCGCTTACAACACGACGCGTTGCAAGTTTACGCATGATTTTTTGTTCCGGTTAAAGCGTCAGAAAAAAATTGATCCAGAGAGGTGGAGATGTTTTTATGACTGGTTTTTTTAAATTAAACTGTTATCCATGATGAGGTTGCAGTTTTTCTATTTTAGTTAGCAGCTTTACTTATTTTTTATGCCCGTGAGTACAGCACAAAACAGACACGGTAAGATGTTAACGCGGCGCATTGTACGCTCAAACAAAAAGCTTGCCTATCGCCAAAAATGTATTTGTTTGTTTCAGGATTAGCGCATACGCACAGCGCCTATGTCGATCGTACTGCCTTGCCGCACGTTCACCTGTACGGTTTTTTGCATGCTGTCCTGTTCAAAATACCAGGGCAGGGGTAGATCGTCATTCATCACCCGAATCTGCTGAGTACCCACGGCAACGGCGGGAAATTCAAACTCACCCAGCTCATTGGTGCGCACACTATAACGCTCATTTAACAGCACGGTTACCTGTGCGGCACCACGTTCGCTGGCGGACCGCATGCCATCACGGTTTTCATCCATAAACACGCTCCCGCGAATACTGCCGGTGGCACTACCGTTTGCACCTGCCATCACCTGTGCTGCTGTACCGGCACGCTGCTGAAAACGCAGGCTAAGCAGCACGGATAGCTGGTTCTGGGTTTGTTGCGGTACTTTCAGGCCGGGTTGTAGCGGATCAAATATAATATCCGGTTCAAAGCGGCTTTGATCCTGATACAGCGTGGTGGACAGTTGCCAGTTGGGATGCAGTTGCCAGTTGGCACTCAGATTCACCCCAACCGACTGTTGCCCCTGTTGCAGGCTGCGCGACCAGCGTGCACTGCCATCTATCGACAGGGTGTTGCTCAGGTTAATGCCACCATAGGTGCTAAAGCCTACAATACTGTCAGTCCGATTATGTTGCTTTAAGTGCTGATAACTGGTGCTGATGGACAGGCGCTGGTCCTGCTGCAGCGTAAAGGCATGATCCAGATCCAGCTGGATACTGTCAAACTGCTGGCGGGGAATGCGGTTGTAATCCAGTTGTGCCTTGCTCTGGCCATAATCATGCTGTTTTTCAATAAATAGCTGCTGGCCAAATGCATGGTCGCTATCACCATAGCGGACAGTGGTACCCGTACCATAATTCAGGCGTGGGCTGGCCTGATAGCGCAGGAAAGTATTGGCATACAGGCCATCAAATTGCTGGCCTTCGATCGACTGGATATAGTCCAGCCCACCACTCCATAACCAGCGCACTGCATCATGGTTAAAGCGGTAATAGCTGCCGTGGGCATTTTGCTGCATGGCCTGACCGCCCCAGTTCAGTTGCGGTTGCAGGTAATACCAGCCGTACTGATGGTCGGTACTATTGCTGCGGTAATGTCCGTCTATCCAGCCACCCAGCGTTTCTTGCCCGGCATGACGGCTGTTTAACAGGTTAAATTGCATGGACTGGTTCGGCTGTTGCCAGCTTAAGGCCAACAGGCCACTGCGGCCTGTAGTCGTCGTGCTGGCAGGGGAGTAACTCCGAAACCATGCGCTATCATCTTGTTCGTTCTGTAACAAGGCTATTGCACTACGCCAGCCGCCACCCAGTAGCTGCTCTGCATTCAGGGCATATACGTTCCCGTCACCTGTTTCAAAGCCTGCCACCTGCCTGCCATTTAAATCTCCGGCTTTCCCCGCAGCCAACTGGATGCGTTGCCGGTTCTGGGTGTTTTGCAGCTCGCTACTAAGCCCCAGCAGCCCTGTGGCGGGTAAAAAAATGCGCGAAGGGGCACGCAGCAACTCGGGCAGCGGGCTGGACAGCACGCCCAGGCCGTTATTGCTGCGCCAGGCATTATTAATAAAGAAATTGCGCTGCCACAGGGTTAAACGGCCCTGCCAGCGCTGGTCGTTCAGGTTATCCGGGTGGTCATTGTATAGCCCTACGCCATCCAGCGAAAATTCACCAAAGTGAGCAGTCTGCCAGAAGCGTTGTATTGCCAGACCCTGATCCAGCCGTGATTCTCCATTCTGGCGGTTGTAATAGCTTAACCATTCAATATTCAGGCTGCGCGGTAAACCACGGCCATCAAATACGGGCTGGTCATCTGCAAATACCGCCAGTTTTTCGCTGGATAAAATACGGTCTTTATAGGGGGCAGCAGTTTCAGACGCAGGGCTGCTGTCTGCCCAGGCTGTAGATACGGCACTGAGTAGCAGCAGACCCCAGTGCCACTCTCTCATGGTGCCAGCTCGATATCAATATCAACCGGCTTGCCTAGGGTGTCCAGCCTGCCTTTAAGCTGTAGCGGATAATTCAGGGCTGGCAAGGGGACATCGGCAGGCTGGTAGCGTGGTGCAATCTGGTTGAGAATAACCGTACGCTGGGTGCCGGGCAGAATGGGGTCGGCACTGGGCGTCAGGGCAATGGTTTTTCCCTTGTTATCTACGGCATCAATTACCCCACTCAGGCGGCCATGGGCCGTGCCGGTATTGCTGACCAGCAAGGCGGGCATGGGCTGCTTTTGCTGTAGCCGGGTGCTGGCGGAAATAACCTGCAACAGTGGTTGTGCGCCGTTAATGTCCAGATACACAATCACGCCAATGCGGCCAGCAACCGGCGTGGCGACGCCCGGTAGCTGTTCTGGCTCCCCTTCAAACATCAGGGCAAAGCGGCACTGGCGCACGCCTGCATCGGCAGGAATTTCTACCTGAAAGCGAAAGCGTACCCGCGCGCCTGCGCCAAGGCTTATCTTGTCCGACTCAATGGCTACCCAGGGACGGCAACTATCAGCGGCCAGTTGCTGGCTAAATACCACCCCGCCTGTGCTGTCCAGGGTCCAGTCGTTACTTTGTACCTGATAAACCGCGGTTTGGTCAGAGACATTCTGGATGTCCAGTACATTGCGGTATACCTGAGCGGACTTTACCTTATCCTCAATACGTGGCGGGCTGATCAGTGCAGAAAAAGCCAGACAGTTGCCGGACAGGGTGGCACAACACAGGCTGCAAAGAAGGGCATAACGCAGCATGATGATTACTCCAGCTCAATTTCAAATTTGAATTGCAGCGGCTGGGCACGCGACAGGCGCTCGCCATCGGCAGTAATCTGCAGTAACAGGGTATCTTCAATACTGGCCTGTTTGATTAGGCCCTGATACACCAGTACCCGCTCCCCATCGCGCATGGCCCCATCCAGTAAATGGCCTTGCCCGCGCCATTCCACATAAAAGGGACCATTACTGTAAGTGGGTAATAGCTGATAGATTTTTGCCTGCTGTCCCTGCCAGTGCGCCACGTTTAAATGCACCTGCACGCTAATTTGCCCGATCAGGTAATCAGGCTGCCCTTGCCGGGGAAAGAAATGCTGCCACTGCATGGGAATGCTGCCGCCCAGTACCCGGCTCTGGCTGTCATCCAGCGGAAAAACCCGGGCAAGTACTGGTTGCGAACAACACAGCACGATCAGCAGGCCAGCGATCCCGGTGCCAAAATGCTTCATCATCACTCCATGTGTCAGGGGCTGGATAAGGTATACACCACGCGTGCGTTATAGGTACCCGCAGCCCGGATGGCACTGTTGGCGTAAAAAAAGGTCTGGCAGGTTTCGCGCCAGGTATTACGCAAAAAGTCGGTTGCCAGGGTTTGGGTGCCGCCGCTAAAGGTGCCATTGGCAATGGGGTGCGGTGCGGTATCGCCATTGCCACTCATGGTCCAGCTAATCTGGCTGATGGGAATGGTGGCACCGCCGGCACTGGTCAGATTGGCTGGAGCATTAACCTGCAGGATGGCATTCTGGTTGGCGTTATTGGTCAGGCGGAAAAAGCCGCCAATATATACCTGCCCGGCGTTACAAAAAGCAAAATCATCGTAGTCACTGGTCAGACGGCCATTGCCGGTCATTTGCTGTGCTACACCATTACCTACCACGCTGGCTGGCACACTGACCTGCACCAGGCTGATGGCACCACCGGTTGCCATGGTGCCACCGTTGGCATAGGTATTACCCACGCGGATTCCGTCACCCACACGCAGGTACACTGCGCGTGTTCCGGTGTTGATGGTGACGACGTAGGCATGCGCAGTACCAGCCAGCATTAACAACAATGGGTAAGACAGCCGTATAGTCCGGACAGATTGCATGATAGATACCCCGGTAAATCCGCCCTGTCATCCTCGGTTAATCACGCATGGCTATGCGTCAAAGCGCTGGATACAGCCTTTTTGCTGCGGGAAGCCATGCGGTAGGCCTGATTAGGGGAGAGATGCGGTATACACCACCCGGCCATTATTCACGTTGATACCGCCATAGGTACCAGCAGCAACAATGTTGCTGTTGTCGTATACGAAGGTCCAGTCTGCAGTGCGGTTAACCACACTGGCACCTACGTTGGGGGTCACTGTCACCGTGGCGCTGGCAGCGTTATCCACCAGCGTGGGTGCATTTAACTGGGCATTGGAGCTGGAGGAGGTAATTTCGGCATAGGAAATAAATTCACTGCCATTGGTTAAGCCACCGGCCCCGGTGGTGGTGCCTACCAGTGAAATATTGCCGCCATTGCCCTGTAGCAATACTGGCACTACACCACCATTGGTGCGTGCAACCGGTATGGCATTGCCCACGCTGGCGGCCGGTACGGAAAACTCCACCAGGTCAATGGTAGCGCCGGCAGAGCCCACCTGAAAGCGGATGAATTTAGGGATGATAATCCGGAAGTCCAGATTGGTTGTTGCAGTAATAGCACCAGCGCCAGTCACAAAACTGGAATCTGCCTGCGCGCTGGAAACAATTGCCCCACAGGCCAGTAATAAGGCGGTTAAGCCGGATTTTTGCAGCAGGTTCATGATAAATTCCTTTCACATTATCCTGAAAAATAAACAGCGAAATACGCCGAACCAAAAAAATGTTCGTCAGTACTGTTTGTTTTGCAAGCGATATGCCAGAAAAATGGTGCACAAAAAGTGACCATGCTCTGCTATGACAAATGCGCTACAACAGGTCAAAAAAACTGATTATTCTTTAATCATGGTTAATTTATTTTTATCTGGTGCAGGTTTATTTATTAAAATGATAACTGGTTCATATTTGGTGCGTATAAGCATGATGCATTTAATGTATTTGAGTGTTAAAAAATGTCAGTTTGTGAGGTTTTTGGCATAAATTTACTTAATTTGGCGTGAGCCGAGTCAGCTCTGTGGTTGGGGATGCGGTCATTGTCCGCCAGCCTAACGTGGGTAAAAAAATGGGTAAGGAGCGCAGATGCGCTCCTTACAGGTCTTTCCCTAAAGCAGATACTATGGTCTTCGTACCGCCTTAATGGGCGTGCTGGACTGGTGGCTGAGGCCGGATTTCCGCCAGGATATGCTTGGTCATGTTATTGGCCAGTTCCTGCTTGGCCATAAACACCGTACCAATATTTTCCTCTTCAATCAGCTTGGCTTCCTCATTGCTTTCGGTACAAATCATGATTTCAATGTCAGGATTCAACTGCCTGGCAATTTCCGCCATACGGCGCACATACAGGATATCCACCGGGGAAACCACCAGCATGCTGGCATGCATGATATGCGCCTGAATCAGTACAGCAGGTTCGGTAGCATCACCGGACACCGCCGCAATGCCCTTGGCACGTAGTGATTCTACAATCTCACGGTTTTCTTCGGCAATCACCACCTTAATACCCTGTTCCTGCAAGGATTTGGTAATGCGGCTACCTACTTCACCATAGCCGACAATGACCACCTGATCCTTCAGGTAGGATTGATCTACTTCATCCGGCAGCATGGACAGCGGGTCACCACTGCGCTCCAGCAGGCGTGCCAGATGCGAGCGCTTGCGAATCCATACCTGAATAGGCTCAATGGCTGCGAACACAAAGGAGTTCAGGGTAATGGAAATCAGCGCACCAGCCAGAATCAGGTTTTGTGCTTCCGGGGTAATCAGTTTGAGGGATAAACCAAGGGTGGCCAGAATAAA
>JASLIR010000182.1 GCA_030152125.1 Alkanindiges sp. | reverse complement strand
ACCAACCCAAACCACGCCAGCCTCTACAACCACACAAGCTTCCAAAACCACGCAACTGGTTGACGTGCTGATTATTGGCGCAGGCCCATCCGGTTTAAGTACCTGCATCAAACTGAAGCAACAGGGCATTATCAATACTGTGATTCTGGACATGGCCAGCCGTATTGGTGGCACTTGGGCATTAAATGATTACCCCGGCCTGTTTTGCGATGTCCCCAGTGAAATGTACTCGCTGGGCTACGCGCCCAACCCGAACTGGTCGCGTACCTATGCCCCGCAAGCCGAAATCCGCCAGTACCTGGACGATGTTGCCCACAAGTTTGACATTGTTGACCAGATTCGCCTGAACACCGAAGTGGTAGATGCCAGCTGGAACAACCGCAGTAACCGCTGGCTGGTCAGCACCCGTGATGGCCAGCAGTACAGTGCCAAGGTATTTGTGCCGGCCACCGGCTTTATTGGGGAAGCCAAAATGCCAGACTTCCCCGGTCAGGACAAGTTCCAGGGCAGCATGTTCCATTCCGGCAAGTGGAACCATGAGTATGATTTAACTGGCAAACGCGTAGCGGTTATTGGCAGTGGTGCCTCTGCTATCCAGTTCCTGCCTGCTATCCAGCCTAAAGTAGGCCATTTGTACAGCTTCCAGCGCACCCCGTCCTGGGTATTACCCAAGCCGGACTTTGCCGTGCCGGATGTGGTAAAAACCATCTTCAAAAAAGCACCCTTGCTGGAAAAACTAATCCGTGAAAGCGCCTTGTGGAGCCTGGAGCCTTCCCTGCCGGTATTCATGAATATTAAAATCATGCAAAAGCTGCATGCACTGGGCAAGCTGAATATCAACCTGAGCATTAAGGACCCGGCGATGCGCGCAGCAGTAACGCCTGACCATACCTTAGGCTGCAAGCGCCCGATGTTCTCCAACAACTGGTATGCCGCGCTGGTTAAGCCAAACGTGTCGGTGCTGTTTCAGGGCTTGTCGCACATGACTGAGAAAGGGGTGGTGGGTGAAGACGGCAAGGAAATTGAAGTGGATGCGATTATTTTTGGTACCGGCTATGCAGTGGCTGAGCCAGCCATTTACCGCATTATTAAAGGTGCGGATGGCCGCAGCCTAAGCGACACCTGGCAGCGCCAGCCACGCGCCTATATGGGTATGTCCATTCATGGCTTCCCCAACATGTTTATGATGCTGGGGCCAAACTCGCAAAATACCGTAGGTTCGGTGATGTGGACAGCAGAACAGCAATCCGTTTACATCGCCAAAGCAGTTAAAACCATGCAGGATAAGCGTATAGACCGTATTGAAGTGAAGAAGCTGGTGCAACAGCAGTTTAACGAAAAAATCGACAAGCGACTGGCCAAAATGCCGGTCAGGGCAGATATCTGCAAAAGCTATTACCTGGATGATGCCGGGCGCAACCACATTATCTGGCCGGAGTTTGGCTTTGTGATCAAGCACAAGTTGCACAACCTCAACCTGAAAGACTACGACACCATGAGCAAAGTGAGCACCATCACCGCCTGATTGTTGCAGCTTAGCCTTTGCGCAGGACTGGCCGGGTTTGTTGGGATTCCTTTGTCACCCCAACAGGCCCTTCATTCTGGAGGCCTTTCTGACCAGTCCTTTTTTTATTCCCTCACCTGAATGGTCAACAAAGCCTATAACTTTTTACACGCCGGAAAAATGTGTATGACAACTATCATTAAACCGGCCAGCTTCTCATACAGGCGGAACCGGCAACACCCAGGCTTCGGGTGCAACTGTATCGTGTAAGTCTATTTCTGAATTCAGCAGGCCAAGGGCGGTCGCTTATAAGGCATAACCCTTTTATAAAAAACTACGCCAGATATTTTTTAAACCAGTCAATGGTACGTGCCCAGGCCAGATTTGCGGCAGCTTCATCATAGCGTGGTGTCGAATCATTATGAAAACCATGGTTAGTCCTGGGATAAATATAGGCCTCATACACTTTATTGTTGGCTTTCAAAGCTGCCTCATAGGCAGGCCATCCTTCATTAATCCGGCTATCCAGTTCTGCATAATGCAATAATAAGGGTGCCTGAATTTTAGGCACATCTTCAATATTCGCTTGCCGGCCATAAAATGGTACGGCCGCCGCCAGCTTAGGATGTGTCACTGCGGCAGCATTCGCTACCCCACCCCCATAGCAAAACCCTGTAATACCAATTTTCCCGGTTGTCAGGCTACTTTGTGTTAGAAAATCAATGGCTGCAAAAAAATCATTTAACAACTTGTCTGGATCTACCTGTTGTTGTAGCTCCCGGCCACGGTCATCATTTCCGGGATAACCGCCAACAGCACTTAAGCCATCCGGTGCCAGGGCAACAAAACCGGCCTTCGCCACACGGCGTGCCACATCTTCAATATACGGATTTAATCCACGATTTTCATGTACCACCACAACACCGGCCACGGGTTGTTTTATGGTTGCTGGGCGAACCAGATATCCCTTTACCGTACCATGTCCTTGGGGAGAGGGATAATTGATATATTCAGCAATAATATCCGGGTCAGCAGAACCTACCTGTTGCGCCAGTGCATAGTCAGGACTTAATGAACCTAAAACTGCTGCCGCAGATAAACCACCGACAAGATACTTGCCGGCCTGCTCAAAAAAACCACGCCTGCTAATTTTTCCATGCGCATATTGATCATAAAGATCAAGTACCTCCTGCGGAAAATCCTGGGAACTAAGACGGCTCATGGGTACCTCCAAAGAAATTTACCTTACGCCGAATGTATCATTCTATCAATACATCCCTATCGAATTCTAAAGCTCAATTAGAAGAAACTTAGTCAGTAAATGTGATTAAGCAGCATATGCCTATGCCTCCGCCCTGTAACAGGCACGACCAACAAAATGCCTTTATTTGATTAAAGCCACAGAATCTCTTGTGACAGGTTAGCCTAACCATCATTTACCTGAGCAGCACAGCTCCCCCGATGCTTATCCACAGTGCAGGACACCCGCCTGCCTGCTTTTTATCTGTCTTAAGATTTTGATTTAACATGAAAAAATATTAATTACATATATTTTTATTTTATAAATTGACAAGTAATATTACATAAGTATAAATTTAAATTATTGTTAAGTAACTTTTCGGAACCATGATGAATACACGCGTGAGTGTGACGGATTTATTTAGCCGCGATGAAATCCGCGAGCTGACCGAATCCTCCGACCTGCAAGGGGCATGGGCGGTTGCTTCTACCTGGGCGGTGATTGGCGCCACTTTTGCCGGAGTAGCCGTATTATGGGAATACCTGCCGTGGTGGGGCAAGCTGCTGCTGTGCGCTACTGCACTGGCCATTCTGGCCGGGCGTCAACTGGCACTGGCCATTTTGATGCACGATGCCTCGCACAACAGCCTGTTTAAAAGCAAATGGATGAATGACCAGCTGGTGGACTGGCTATGTGCCCGCCCTATCTGGAATGATGTACACAAGTACCGTGCCCACCACTTGCGCCATCATGCCAAAACGTCTACCCCGGAAGACCCGGACATGTCGCTGGTGGCTGGTTTTCCAACCACCAGAAAATCGCTGGCACGCAAGTTCCTGCGCGACATCAGCGGCATCACCGGCCTGAAGTTCACGGCAGGGCGCATCCTGATGGATGCCGAAGTGATGAAGTGGACGGTGGCCAATGATGTGACCTGGCTACCACGGCAAGGACGCCAGTGGTATGACTATCCGGCAGCCTTCTTTAAAAACAGCAGCAAGGCTATTGCCGTCAATGCTGCCCTGTTTGGCACATTGTGGGCAGCAGGCCATCCAAAGCTTTATCTGTTATGGCCACTGGCTTATGCCACCACCTTCCCTTTATTTATCCGCATCCGCTCCATGGCAGAACATGCCGGTATGCAAACCAGTAACAGTGCACTGACCAATACCCGCACCACCAAAGCAGGCTGGATTGCCCGTGCCTTTGTGGCACCAATCCGGGTGAACTACCACATGGAACATCACCTGATGGCATCAGTACCCTATTTCAAATTACCAAAAATGCACCGGATGCTGCGCGAGCGCGGCTTTGCCCCCAAACCACCGGGTTATCTGGAAGTGATGGATATCCTTTCCCGAAAACCAGCCGACAAAAAACAGCCTGACAGCAGTAAAGCACAGGCTACTGAAGCTCATGCCCTTTAAGGCGAATAAGCATTTTCTGATGATGGACTTTAACCATGAATAGCATGCAGCAGGTAGATATCCCACAAATAGATACCCCGCAAAAACAAACCCGCATCGGTGACTTTTTAAGCCGGGAGGAAATGCGGCGTTTTTCCCAGCGCTCCAATGTGTGGGGCTTATGGTGCATTTTTTCAGTCTGGCTGGTGATTGGGCTGGCTTTTAGCAGCATGGCGCTGGCGGTGGATTACCTGCCCCGGTATCTGGCTGCCCCCGTCATCGTGGCTGGCCTGATTATACTGGGTGGCCGTCATCTGGCCCTGGCGATTGTGAT
>JASLIR010000165.1 GCA_030152125.1 Alkanindiges sp. | reverse complement strand
AAATAAGGATGTACCATCTGTATTAATGCTTTTGGAAGAGTTGAGAGAAGAAAAGGATATATTGAGCTTACTTTCTAGACTTTTCGGGTTCGATATATTTTCTGTTGATGAAGAGCATGCTGATGCACCAGGGTTTTTAATTCTTTTACCCTATGATGATGGCTTTAAGCAAAGTTTGTTTATTACCTGGTTTAGTAAGAAAGCATCTCCAGTTAATTCTTTTGTTGATATAGCAAAGGGCGTGGCTCAAGGATTAAAGGTTGCAGTTTTACTGGAAGATCCATTCACTGAAAGAGAGCGTTGGATATTATTTAAGCCTGATGGGTCATTTTCTGATGTGCTGATCAGAGAGTTGGAAGAAGGCGTTGAACCCATAGTTGATTCGAATCAGTCCTTCTAGCAAGCATTAGCCTCATCAACATTTTATCTTTAGGCTTTTGTAATTATATCTACCTTTAGATTAAAGGGTGGCGCTGGTTTTTAGGTGGTTCGGGAATATTTAATAATAATTGACACCGGGGCTGCCCCCGATGCCCAATCCAACTCTACAACTGATACTCCGCTAAACTCCTCGCAATCAGCAGTCGCTGAATCTCGCTGGAGCCTTCGTAAATCTGGGTAATACGCGCATCGCGGTACAGGCGCTCCACCGGATAATCCTCCAAATAACCATAACCGCCATGAATCTGGATGGCATGCGAACAGACTTTTTCTGCCATTTCCGAGGCAAACAGCTTGGCCTGCGAGGCTTCGCTTAAACAGGGCAGGCCAGCGGTTTTCATTTTGGCGGCATACACTACCAGCAGGCGTGCGGCATTAATCTGGGTGTGCATGTCCGCAAGCATATTGGCAATGCTCTGGTGCTGGATAATCGGCTGGCCAAACTGCTGGCGTATCTGTGCATAGGCCAGTGCGGCTTCAAATGCAGCACGGGCAATACCTACCGCCTGTGCAGCAATACCAATACGCCCGCCCTCCAGGTTGGATAATGCAATGGCTAAACCCTTGCCACGCAGGCCTAATAGGTTTTCCTTGGGAATACGGCAGTTTTCCAGTGTCACCGCACAGGTATCGGAGGCGCGAATACCCATTTTGTGTTCCACCCGGTTGACGATAAAGCCAGGGTTGTCGGTGGGTACAATAAACGCCGACAAGCCTTTTTTACCCAGTTCCGGGTCGGTCACGGCAAATACAATGGCCATTTTGGCGCGCTTGCCATTGGTCACAAACTGCTTGGCACCGTTTAATATCCAGTGCTCACCATCCGCATCACTGGCCAGCACAGCGCGGGTTTTAAGCTGGTGTGCTTCCGATCCTGCCTGTGGTTCGGTGAGGCAAAAGCAGCCAATGGCTTGTCCGGTTGCCAGTTGCGGCAGCCATTGCTGTTGCTGTTCCGGCGTGCCGTATTTCAGGATAGGGCCGCAGCCTACTGAATTATGCACGCTCATCATGGTACCGATGGCGCTGTCCCCGGCGGAAATTTCCTCTACCGCCAGTGCATAGGCCACGTAGTCGGTGTAGGAGCCGCCCCAGCTGTCCGGTACCACCATGCCCAGCAGGCCAAGCTCGCCCATCTGGCTGACAACGGTATCCAGCCGTTCTGGTCGCGTTCGGCGGCATGCGGTCGCAGTTCCTGCTGGGCAAAGTTGCGCGCCATGTCCACAATCATGCGCTGGTCATCGGTTAAATCAAAAAGGGTCATGGTTGTCTGGCCTAAAGGTTTTGCATCATGTTGCTGGTTGTTGCGTTATGTTGTTAGCTTGCAGGGATTGGATTTTAGTGTTGCATAAATCCTAGTCAGTAACCTCACCTAGCCTCTCCTGAAAGGAGAGGGACACCACGAATCATATACAGCATTGGATTCGTGAGATTCCTCCTCCTAGTGAGGGGAGATGGGATTCCCACCACCTTACTGCTGATCCTGATACAACTTTATAATCGCAGAAAAGTCCAGTTGCCCATGCCCGGCATGGCTAAACAGCTGGTACAACTGCTGCGCCATTGCGCCCATCATCAAGGGTTGTTTGGCCTGTTTGGCGGATTCCACCGCCAGCCCCAAATCTTTCAACATTAAATCGCTGCCAAAGCCACCCGTGTAACCGCGCGAGGCTGGCACATTGGGCAAAATACCGGGATAGGGGTGATACAGCTCGGAGCTCCAGCAGCGCCCGCTGGACATATTAATTACTTTAGCCAGTACTTCGGCATCCATGCCCAGTGATACACCCAGCGTCATGGCTTCCGACAGGCCGATCATGGTAATGCCCAGTAGCAGATTATTAGCCACCTTGGCAACCTGACCAGTGCCAGCACCGCCGCAATGCACAATGTTTTTGCCCATCGCTGCCAGAATTGGCTGGCTGCGCGCAAACGTGGCATCGTCACTGCCGACCATAAAGGTGAGGGTAGCGGCTTCTGCCCCGGCAGTACCACCGGATACCGGGGCATCTACCATCGGGTTGCCCTGTGCGTTGGCTATTTCTTCCAGCTCGCGTGCGGTATGCGGGTCGATGGTCGAAGAGTCGATCAGCAGAACGCCGGGGCGCACATTGGCCAGCATGCCAGCCTCACCCAGATACACCTTGCGCACATGTACTGCGGCGGGCAGCATGGTGATAATAATATCTACATCGGCCTGTGCGATGGCTGCGACTGAATCCACTGACTGCGCACCAAGACTGCGCAGTTGTTCAACCGCTGTGGTATTCAGGTCGTATACCGTGAGCTGGTGGCCTGCCTTTAACAGGTTACGTGCCATGGGTGCGCCCATATTACCCAGCCCGATAAAGCCGATTTTTTCAGACTTTTCCTGTGTCCCTGTGTTGGTCATTATTATTTCTCCTGAGGATGAAGATGGCTTGCTTAACTTGAATCCGGGGTAAAGGCTTTTGCTTTTAAAGTCGTTCGCAACTTGTTTGAGGTCAGGACTACATCTATTTCATAGATGTAAAAATTACTATTTAGCCCATAAACCATGCAGGCGGTATACGCCCTTGCGCGATACATCGCTCATGCGAATGACGATGGTTTTGCTTACTTTTTCCTAAAAAAAAGTAAGGCCAGCCGCAGGCGAATCCTTCCATTAAACCGTGAAACAGTAAGACTCCGTCGTGAAAAATAAATCAAAGTAAAAATTGGCATTTTATTTATGCCGCAGTCACGTTACTTAAGGCTAATCGTGGTATTTACACCCGTACTGACATCATCCTCAAACCAGCGTGCAGTGATGGTTTTGGTTTGCGTGTAGAACATTACCACCTGCTTGCCATAAGGGCCAAGGTCACCCAGCTTGGAAGCACGGGAACCGGTAAAGGAGAACAGCGGCACCGGCACCGGAATTGGCACATTAATGCCTACCTGGCCCACGTCAATATCTTCCTGGAACTTGCGAGCCGCCGCGCCGGACTGGGTAAAAATGGCCGTGCCGTTGCCATTCGGGTTGGCATTAATCAGCGCAATCGCATCGTCCAGGGTTTCTGCGCGCACCACGCATAATACCGGGCCAAATACTTCCTGCTTGTAAATTTGCATGTCCGGCTGTACCCCGGCAAAAATAGTCGGGGCGACAAAGTTGCCGTTGGGGTAACCGGCAACGGTGGGCGAGCGCCCGTCCAGCACCAGCTGTGCGCCTTCGGCCACGCCCTGTTCAATCAGGCCATTTACCCGGCTTAAGGCAGCACAGGAAATCACTGGCCCAAGGTCGGTATTTTTTTCGTGCCCGGCATTCACTGTCAGTGTTTTTGCTTTGGCAATCATGTCGTCCAGCCACTCGTTAGCCGCACCCACCAGCACCACCACAGAAAGCGCCATGCAGCGCTGGCCTGCCGCACCAAAAGCCGCACCC
>JASLIR010000164.1 GCA_030152125.1 Alkanindiges sp. | reverse complement strand
ATCAAGATGATACACTATCTACTATACGCATTCCTGTTGACATAAGTGCTGCTGCTATTGAGGCATCCAGGCAGCGGGACCCTAGTCTATTTATTGATAATCCATCTGGTGACTGGATGGATTATATGTAAAAAGTAGGGTTTAAGAGAGGATAGCTATAGATTCATGGGTTAAAACTCTCTATATGATGAGGTACCCAACTTCTGGTTTATCTTTAGATGAGATGTTTCAGGTTTTTTTTGGAGGGCCTTAGCTCGTGCAGCAGACCCTGCTGGCTGATTCGCTTTTGAAGATACGACGGGTGATTGATCCAGCCACACTTTTTGATGAAGCTTTAAAAACAACTTGACTGGCTTGCCATAACTTGATATTCTTATGTCATAATCAATTTATTGTTTAAATTTATTTTAAATAAGTCAAAAAGCCGTTTCAGTTAAAGTGAAGCGGCTTTTTTTATTGCCTGTATTTTTTAGCTACCTGTTACTTACAACTATAAAAATCTAAATAATTTCAAGATGATAAGCCACCCATAGGATGGTTTTTTATTGGACAACCTTATGAAACAAGCATTTGCTTTTGATCGCTCTGTCCGCTCTGTTGATGCCGATGGCCGTTTGCGTGTGGCAACATCACCCATTACCAAGGCCACGGTTAATCCTTATTACGGGCGTGAAATACCGGACTATGAGCAACTGGGTTTACAGCCGGAGCGTATTTACTATTTGCTGCGTGACGCAAAAGAATTGCAAAAGGCCGTCAGCAGCTTTAATAACCTGCCAATTTTAATTAAACACCAGCCGGTATCTGCAGATGACCACCCCAAACAACTGGTGGTGGGGACTACCGGCAGCCATGCTGCATGGCATGCCCCTTACATTGAGGTTGACCTGACCATCTGGGATGCAGCCGCCATTGCCGGTATTGAATCAAGGGAACAAACCGAGTTGTCCAGTGCCTACCGTTATACGGCAGACATGACACCGGGTGTTTACCAGGGCATGCGTTATGACGGGGTAATGCGCGATATCCAAGGTAACCATGTGGCATTGGTCGACGTTGGCCGTGCCGGGCGTGATGTGGTGGTACAGGACAGTGCGGCCGGCTTACCCCTGCATTTGCTGCAAGCAGAGTCGGGACAGAAGGCCCTTACTGATTTTAACCCGCAACATAACAATATAACTTCTAACCCCTTTAATCCCTTAAACAAGAACAACGAGGAACACTTGATGAGTGACGTGAATACACGGCAGTCGCCTGAGCTGGAGTCTGCCCAGGTTGCACTACAAAAGCTGGCCCCACAACTGGATGGCAAGGCCGTACAGCATATTCTGAATCAGTTACTGGCTGATAGTTGCCAGAACATCGGGCAGGATGAAGACGATGAGCTTTATCCTTACCCTGATGATGAAGCGCAGGATGAGGGTGGTGCTAATCTGTTTGACATGAACCCCGGTGAAGAAACTGCCGCCCAGAATAAGTTTAGAAATCAACAACAGGAACGTCGCCGACAGCAGGGTATTAACCCTGGTGCACGTGGTCTAAATTTGTTTGAAATTAATCCAGATGAAGAAACCCGTGCTAAAAATGCCTACCTGAATAAAAAGAAGCAGGATCGCGAAGCACTGGCTGTGCCTGGAAAAGGCAGTAGCATCCATGCAGCGGACGCCATGCTGGTTGCCGAACAGCGCGCTGTAAAACGTATTGAAGCGCTTTATCAGGCACGAGACACGGTTAAGCCCCTGGTAGGTCATGTGGCGCTGGACAGCGCCGAGTCAGTATATCGTTTTGCGCTGGAGCAATCCGGTATTAATACCCGTGGTGTGCATCCATCGGCTTATCGTGCCATGACGTTTATGTTGCTAAAGCAGCAAACGCAACAACATCCTGCTTTGGGTATGGATGCCAGCCTGGGTACAGCGGTGAGCCAGTCTCTGAACCAGTCACTGAACAAGCAGCATCCGCAACTGGGTCGCTTTAAACAGGCCTGAACATTTTAAAAAAGTAGCAAGAAGAATAATCAGCATTAGGAGAACAACAATATGGGCTTTCAAACAAGCGTTAATTTACAACAGGCACCGGCAGTAGCGGGGGACTTTGCTTCCGCCAACCCGCGTGCCACCTTGCCTGCCGGTGAAGGCAGTGTGGTAGCGGGTGACAACGGTGTGAGCATTGGCCGTTTTGCCTGGGTGGTGCAGGGTGTGGCTGGCAACAGCGGCAGCGCTAAACCTGCAGGGCTGGTGGGGCGTGACAATCAGGCCGTTATTAGCGCATGGCTGGCGGATGGCACACAGCTGATCAATAAAGGCTTGCCGGTAACTGTGCATGTGGCTGGCGATTTTTGGGTAAAAACCCTGACCAGTGCCAGCATTGGGCAAAAGGTATTTGCATCCCTGACTACTGGTGAGGTGAAAACCGATGCAGCAGGTGCCACGGTGTCCGGTTATGTAGAAACCAGTTGGCTAGTTGCCAGTGCCGCTTCTGCCAACGAATTAATTAAAATTAGCACATGGGGAGTGTAAACCATGCTTGAGTTATCTGTATTAGCCAACCGTGCAGGCATTTACCTGCCACAAGGCACCCAGTTAAAAGACCCGCGCGTTGCCATGGATGCACAGTCAGTATTGTCCAGCACGGCCAATGCCGGTGTGCCAGCCTTTCTGGCCAATTATCTTGATCCCAAAGTGATTGATATTGTAGTTGCCCCGATGAAGGCGGCTGAAATTCTGGGTGAAACCAAAAAAGGTGACTGGACTACCTTAACTGCCACCTTTCCTACCGTTGAATCCACCGGTGAAACCTCCAGCTATGGCGACTTTAGTGAAAATGGCACCACAGGTGTGAATGCGGCATTTCCACAGCGTCAGTCCTACCATTACCAGACCATTAGCCAGTGGGGCGAACACCAGCTGGAAATGGCGGGCCTGGCGGGTATTGACTGGGCATCACGTGTGCACATTGCGTCTATTTTGACCCTGAACAAGTTCCAGAATAAAACCTACTTTTATGGTGTGACTGGGCTGCAAAACTATGGCTTGCTAAATGACCCGGCATTGCCTGCGCCAATTACGCCCACTGCCTTATGGTCGCTGGGTGGTACTACGGGCGATACGGTGTATGAGGACATTCGCCGCCTGTTTGCCAAGCTGCAGAGCCAGTGTAACGGCAGTATTGACCAGAATGCCCCATTAACATTGGCCATGTCGCCCACTGCTTCGGTTGCCCTGAATAAAACCAACCAGTACAACGTGAACGTGACCGAGCAACTGAAGAAAAACTTTCCGAACCTGGAAGTGAAAACCGCCCCGGAATACAGCACGGCATCTGGTGAGCTGGTGCAACTGATTGTGAAGGAAATTGACGGGCAGGAAACGGCCACCTGTGCCTTTACCGAAAAACTGCGCGTACACAAGCTGGTGGTAGAAAGCTCCAGCTATAAACAGAAGAAATCG
>JASLIR010000140.1 GCA_030152125.1 Alkanindiges sp. | reverse complement strand
AAAAAACCGCCAGTGGTAATCCCATGTTTTAACAGACTGCTTTTATATGCGTTAAGGGAGGTTTGGCGGGCGGGAGCCCGCCAAGTCCCGCTCCAAAAAGTGGCTTGCGTAGCAAGCCACTTTTTGGGTTTTTGATTTTGTACCATATGCGCATCATGCTAGCTTCTTAGCTGATAATTTTATTTAAAAACAGTTTTAATTATGAACGATAAAATTAACTATTTTAAAAGCAAGATCAAGAGCCAAATTTTCGAACGCCTACGGCGTTCGAAAATTTGATAGGGTTTCGAGGACTATCGTCCTCGAGCTCCCAATAATGCATACACATATTTGTATTTTATAGATTAAAACCTTAGTTGGCGCACATGGGTCTTTGCCCCCATAAATAGCCTTATTTCTGTATGCGCAATTGGGCGGTTTGACTATAAATAAAAGCCCGACGAATCGGGCTTTATATATCAGGCGGAATGGATTTAGCTTGCGCTGCTTTCGGTTTCAGCCACCTGCTCTTCTTTAGGCACATAACCAAACTTGGCATATACCCGGGTACGGCTGCTCTCGTAAATACTGGCCTTGCTTAAGTCACCCTGATAATGGTCATACACACGCTGGTCCATCATTTTAAACCACCAGCCTGGAATCATGGCCGGCAACAGCATGGAGGCATAGCCACCCGGTAACTGCGGTGCTTCCTCAAAATGACGCAAGGCCTGGAAGCTGCGGGTCGGGTAAGCATGGTGGTCGGAGTGACGCTGCAACTGGTACAGGAACAGGTTGGTCACCACGTTATTGTTGTTCCAGCTGTGTTCCGGCATGGTACGCGCATACTTGCCATTGCCTAAATCTTCGCGCTTTAAGCCGTAATGCTCTACGTAGTTAATCAGTTCAAACAGGGTAACGCCATAAGCAGCCTGTGTGGCCAGGAAAGGAATCACCCGTTTGCCAAATGCCGCCACCATGCCACCGTGGAATGCAGCACTCATGGCCCAGCCATGAATCAGCTCGTTGTCCTTGCTCCAGAACTTCTTACCCTGACGCTTTAAACGGTTGGTTTCAATTTCAATGGCGGATTTAAAGCTGCCCACTACCGTACGCGGCCAGAACTGCCAGAAAGTTTCACCCATTTGTGAGGATGCCGGATCTTCCGGGGTGGCTACACGGCGATGGTGACCATAAGGGTGTTCCACACGGAAATGGTTGTAGCCGGTAGGGGCCAGTGCCAGATGTGACAGATAGTGATTCAGCTTTTCCGGTTTATGGCTCAGCTCGTGCGCGGTATTTACGCCAATACCGTTTACCAGGCCAATCAAACTGCCCAGCAATACCTGATGGTGCAGTGGGGTATCTTTACGGCTGGCCAGATAGCCCCCGTAAATATTGGCCGCATACTGCAAGGGAATAAACAGTTTTACAATGCGGGCATAGTAAGGATCATTTTCCAGTTGCTTGATAGCTTCTTCCGGCGGGTTTTCCTTATCATCACCAATTAACTTGTCCAGTGCAGGAATAATGCCGTGTGCCAGCACGGGGCCAAATCCGGCAAAAAACAGTTTGCTGCGCTTGGGGCCAAACTGATAGCCCGCTAAAGCGGCCATGGCAATCACTGGCACGCCCATGCCAATCATCCACAGGGGTTTCTTTTTGTCCTTGTAGGCGGACTGCTTTTCTACGGCGTGTAACAGGCTGGCTTGAGTACTGGCGTTCATTCATCATTCTCCGCGTATGCTTCTGAGCATATGATCGGACGATTCGATCAGCAAAAATACTTCCCCGCGTCCGAAAAAACTATGCGATTCTCCAGAAAACGGCGCATCATGCAAAAAATCGCTATCTTTGGCACATCCACTGGTACAGGTTGCGTTATGGATGCCTTAAGTCAAATTTGTGAAGACCTGCACATCAGCAGGGCGGATTACATTTACCTGCATGGACACGGTAACTGGCACGCCAGCCTTGCTTCCAGCCACATCATTTTTTACCTGATGATTGAGGGCGAATGCCAGCTTGTGCTGGATGAGGATGAACAAATTCCACTGCAAAAAGGCAACCTGCTGATGCTGGGAAAAGGCCGCCCGCATGCACTACGCAGTATGGGAGAAGCCGCCGCTTTAATGCCGGCCTATATGCTGGACCAGCATTTTAATGGTCATTGTGACGAGCCTGTGGCGCTGGGTAGCGGTACAGCGCTGGACTGCAAATTGCTGTGCTTCCAGTGCACGGTGGATCAGGACATGGCACGCCCCCTGCTCACGGCATTGCCCAAAGTAATCCTGATTGAGCAGGAGCTGCAAAGCCACGTCAACATATGGGTAGACTATGTACTGCAATTCCTGTTACTGGAGGCACAAGCCCCCAAGCCAGGGAGGGATACACTGGTTAACCGTCTGGCAGAACTGATTCTGGTGGAATGCATACGCTATCACATTGAGCATCTGGCAGAAGATTCTGAAAGCTGGCTGATGGCTTTTAAGGACCCTGCCCTGTTCCGGGTAATGAATGCCATTCATAGCAACCTGCATTACAACTGGAGCGTGAATGAACTGGCAGAGATTGCCCATATGTCGCGCTCGGTATTTGCCGAACGCTTTAGCCAGAAAATTGGCTTGCCTCCCCTCAGCTACATTGCCCACCATCGCCTGCGCGTTGCCGCCTATATGCTGCGGCAAACCAGCTTAAACTGCGCCAGCATTAGTGAAAAACTGGGCTTTTCCTCGGAAAACAGTTTTTGTCTGGCCTTTAAAAAACATTATATGCAAACCCCTAGCGCCTATCGCAAGCATGCCATGCTACAGTGAGTCACGCTATCTTCAATCTTGTAAAAATATTACAATTTTAAAATATTATGAATATTTTTGTAATTTAAATGTGAAACATCCTTCACTTTTTAAGGTAGATTGTGAATACATTTTTGATCTGCCCATGAAGTGTGAAACCTAGAATCTTGTTCTATTAGAAAGTTAAAAAATATACTGCAGGCATGATGTATTCATTTTTTTTAGCAATAAAACAGGAAAACATGCATGAGCCGTATTTATACTGATTCTAACGGAATTAAAGTTTTTGAATTTACCGACTATGCTTCTACCGATGTTAAGAATGTCACTTACTCAGGTGGCTTTTTATCGGTGTACAACAACAACGGGGCATACTACAGCACCTATGTGGGTAGCCTGTCCAGCATGCGCTTTACCTTTACCGATGCGGTGGAAAAGAATGTTATTTTCCTGACTAGCGATAATGGCCTGACTGCCAGCAGCGACCAGGCGGAATGGATTGTAGGTACCTCCGGCGACAATACGATTGCCAGCAAGGCCGGTGATGACCGTATTTTTGGCGGCTCCGGCAACGACACCTACCAGTTTAGCGCTGGCAATGGCAAGGACACGGTATCCGACAGCTCCGGCCAGAACACCATCAAATTTACCGATGCCAATGCTGCTGATATCACCGTACAAGGCAGCGCCAGCGGCCTGCAAATCAAATATAGCGCCAATGACTCAGTAATCCTGGATGGCAATGTAACCACCTTCACCTTTGCCGATGGCACAAGCCAAAGCAAGGATGCCTTTATTGGCAGCAAGGAAATTGTATGGCAGGGTACCGACGGCGCCGACACCCTGACCGCCTCCAGCAGCAACGACACCCTGAAAGGCGGCAAGGGTAACGACACCTTAAAAGGTGAAGGCGGCAACGATACCTACACGCTGTATAAGGGTGACGGACAGGATACCGTGCTGGATAGCTCTGGCGCCAACAAGCTGCTATTTGCCGACTCCACGGTAGACGATGTGGACTTTAAGATTGTGAATGGCAACCTGGTGATCAGCTACGGCAACACCGGCAGGGATACTGTCACCATCAATAACTACCTGTATGACAAATCACTGAATTTTAGCGTACTGTTTGCCGATGGGCAGGTACTACAGGGCAGCGACCTGGATAACGCCACTGGTGCACAGTACTGGGTCAATGTACTGCTGAGTGGCGAGCATGGTGTCAGCAATAACTTTGGCTATATCTTCCCTACCGCTGCCCCGTCTTACCTGACTGGTGGTGACGACACCTCCGGCTGGACTGCCTTTTCGCAGGCAGAAAAAACCGCAGCCATTGCCAGCCTGACCAGCATAGCCCAGCAGGCCAATGTCAACTTTGCTGCAGCCAGCTCGCAAACCGCACAGGATGTATTGTCCTTCCAGTATGTAGATATGTCAGGCTATGCAGGCCATGCCTATTACCCCAGCAGCAGTTCACTGGGTTCGGATGTATTTATCGGCAATAACATGCGCGATGATGCCAATAATGTGGGCAACCCGGAAAAATACACCCTGACCCATGAAATCCTGCATGCACTGGGCCTGCAGCACTCCTTTGGCAATGACTATTCGCAGTACCTGTCTGCCAGTGAAGAGTCTGCCGACTGGACCATCATGAGCTACAACTTTGATTACTCCGACTATGCCAATACCGGTTTAAGGGCATTTGATACCGCTGCCCTGCAAGCCATGTACGGCGTGGAAACCACCTCACGTACCGGCAACGACACCTATTATTTCAATGGTACTAAAGGAACGTTTGTGTGGGATGGTGCGGGTACTGACACGATTGATGCCAGTACAGCCACCCAGCGCGTGACCCTCAACCTGAATGATGGCAGCTGGAGCTACCTGGGCAATGCCAAGACCGGGCATATTTCCGATGCCAACCAGTTGACCATTAACCTGAATACCAGCATAGAAAAAGCCATTGGTACTGCCTATAACGATGAAATTATTGGTAACGCTGCCAATAACACGCTGACTGGCGGTGCCGGTGATGACATCCTGCGGGGTGGCTATGGCAACGACACGCTGGACGGTGGCGAAGGCAATGACACCCTGAAAGGTGGTCTGGGTATTGACAAGCTGAACGGTGGCGCTGGTGCCGACAGCATGGCCGGTGGACTGGGTAACGACACCTATTATGTGAACCACATTGGCGACACAGTGACTGAACTGACCAATGAAGGGACTGACGAGGTAATTTCCAGCATCAGCTTTACCCTGGATGCGGGAAATGGCCTGGAAAACCTGACATTGAGCGGCAGTGCCAGCATTGACGGCACCGGCAATGCCCGTGCCAACAGCCTGAGCGGCAATAATGCAGCCAACATCCTGAAAGGCATGAGCAACAACGACATTCTGGAAGGTAAAGGCGGTGCAGACACGCTGGATGGTGGCAGCGGCAAGGACAGCCTGAACGGTGGTGCCGGTAACGACACCCTGATTGGCGGCATTGGCACCGACACCGCTATTTATACCGTACTGTCTGTCAATGACAAAACCGGTGGTAACGGTGTAGATACCTGGACCGACTTTAAGATAGGCAACCCTGCCAGCAATACCAATGCAGATATTATTGACCTAAGTGACCTGCTGATTGGTTATGGTGGTGATGGCTCACTGGGTAGTTTAAGCGGCTTTTTATCCACCAGTACCCAAGGCAGCAACACCGTGCTAAACATTGACCGCGATGGCAGCGCCAGTGCGTTTAACAGCACTGCCCTGCTTACCTTAAGCAATGTAACCGTGAACCTGGGCACCCTGCTGGATAACCATCAGGTTCTGGTGTAGGCAGGTACTGGTGTAAGTCTTGATGCAGCAGGGCAAAAGGCTGGTTAACGGCTGCCAGACCCGCCCTGCCTGCATCTCCTTATTAAAACCGTGATGCAGGCTGTAGCCTTAGGCCAGCGTTCCCTAACAGAAAAGCTGGGCTAAAGCCCAGCCTACATACCGCATACCCTATTCATCCCCGTTTTTGTACAAGCAAGCATTGGCGTAGGCTGGGCCTCGGCCCAGCACATCAGACAGCAAGTATAAACCTATGTAGGGTGGCATCAGCAAAGCCCTGCTTTGCTGATGCCACCACAGCGGTATGACATATGCCCCATATGGTGGAATACGCTATCGCTATTCCACCATATGTTTTCTTATCTTTAATGAGTTAATCATCACGCAAAATTATCATCATCATCATCATCATCAAAATAGTCATCCTCTTCCGCATACAGCAATTCAAGAAAAGACTCAAAACTATTTGATACATGTACTACAGCCATTTTATCATTTACATATTCATCGTGAAACATAACCACAATAGATGGCTGGGACTTCGTTTCATCACTTCTATAATCAAAACAGATATAATCGCCATTCGCACAATAACCAAATGCTATAACTAAACCATCATATCCATAAACATCAAAATCCTGGCTACCTGTAATATCATTAAAGCTAAATTTATCAGACTCGCCATAACCTAAAAAATTAAGATCCCTGCAATCTTGATTTCCATCCAAACCTTCAAAGTTAAAAAGATTCTCTTTTATTGCTAACCAGTTTTTTTCCGACAACAACCGGACATACCCTTCAGGAAAAAACACGCCCATATCCGCTGCAAATGATGTGATTACTGAGGGCGGGATTGCACCTTCATCATAAGCAATGCTTAACGCTCTCATATTTAATATTTCCTTTTACCTCACCCTGTTTGCCAATAATACTTAACGCTATCATAAATATGCTTAGCCCGTAGGATGCCATCAGCAAAGCCCCGCTTTGCGTGACCCACCATGTGGCATACATATATAAACTATCTAGCGCACTATGCCTCTGCAACATAAACCACAATAGGCCCGAATTGACAGCGCACATTGTCACTTCTGCCATTGTTTAATAAACGCCCATCTCAGTAGTCTAGGCTTCCCTGCAATAACAACAGCCACAGGATGCCGTCATGAGCAAAGTTAATTTTTCCAACCAGCATGGCCGTATTGCCATTGTCGACGGGGTGCGTACCCCTTTCGCCCGCATCGCCAGTCATTTCCGTGATTTAAACGCCATCGACCTTGGCGTAATTGTGGTGAATGAACTGATCAAGCGCAATAACCTGAATAAGGATGACATTGACCAGCTGGTATTTGGCATGACGGTGATGATTCCCGAGGCACCATTTATTGCCCGTGAAATTGCCCTGCAAGCCGGACTGGACAATGTGGATGCCTACAGCATTACCCGTGCCTGTGCCACCAGTTTTCAAACTATCTCCAGCGCGGCGGAAAGCATTCTGGCTGGTAATGCCGAAATTGTAATTGCGGGTGGCACCGACTCCACCAGCAGCGTACGTTTGCCGATGTCGGCCAAGTTTTCCTCTACCCTGCGCGATGTCAATTTTGCCAAAACCCTGAAAGACCGTCTGAAACTGCTGGCTACCTTGCGTCCGCTGGATATCCTGCCGCAACAACCCTCCATCACTGAATACTCCGTGGGTGAAACCATGGGCCAAAGCTGCGAGAAGATGGTGAAGAAATGGGGCGTTAGCCGTAGCGAACAGGACGACTTGGCCTTTGCCTCGCACTTTAATGCCGACAATGCCTGGAAATCCGGCTATCTGGACAGTCAGGTGCTGAATGTGACCCTGCCGTCTGGTAAAACCTTAAAAGAAGATAACCTGGTACGCAAAAACCCGAAACGCGAAGCCTATGACAAGTTAAAGCCCTGCTTCGACTTTTCCGAGCTGGGCACAGTCACCGCCGGTAATGCCAGCCCGCTAACTGATGGTGCTTCTGCCGTGCTGTTGATGAGCGAAGCCAAGGCCAAGGCACTGGGTTTTGAACCAATTGGCTATATCCGTTCCTATGCTTTTGCGGCCAAGACCCCAAAAGATGATTTGCTGATGGGCCCGGTACTGGCTGCACCCATTGCGCTGGACCGTGCCGGTTTAAGCCTGGATGAAATGACCCTGATTGATATGCACGAAGCCTTTGCTGGTCAGGTGCTGTGTAATATCCGTGGGCTGGCATCCACTGAGTACGCCCAAAACACCCTGAAGCGCAGCAAAGCCGTAGGCGAAGTTAACCGCGACATTTTAAATGTGAATGGTGGTTCAGTAGCGTATGGCCACCCCTTTGGTGCTACCGGTGCACGGGTGATCAGCCAAGCCGTGCATGAACTAAAACGTCGCGGCGGCGGTGTAGCACTGACCACAGCCTGTGCGGCTGGTGGCGTGGGCGCTGCAATGGTGCTTGAAGCGGATTAATCTTGGCGTATTGCTTAAAACCAACAAAACACTATGAAGGCGGTACATAACTGCCTTCATATTTAAACTGATAATGGATATATTATAACATATCATTAACATGCTTCTGTTTGGCCGTAACCCGGAAGCACCTGTGCAGGTAACGCATGGATCTGCACAGGCAACACAACAGCAGGGATGCTGTTGTGTTATTACGGCTCACTGGCTAAATCCAAAAAATTCTGGGGGACGTGCGCAGCCCGAAGCATTATAAAAAAAGGACTGTCAGAACAGTCCTTTTTATTAAATTAGGAAACCCTATTATAACCCTGCGCTCTTTAAGCGGTTAGCCTGTATACGAAATGTCGCCACCGGGTCCTGCAGTAAGCCCACTACGCCTAACACCTGATTAATTTCATCCAGATGATTAAATGCATAGTTGTCCCTAATCACCGTGCCCAGATGACTCGAACATTGCGGTATAAATCCATCACTTGGCCCAGGAATCAGCGATGCAGGAATGGCCAGCAGGTAATCAGAGGGATCAAGTAGATTAGTAAAGACACTGGTTCCACTCCAGGAATAATAGCGCACCCCATTTACCAGCTCTGTTCCAGAACCACATGCCGTGCCTGGTACACCCGCTGGAAACTTCTCATTAAATTTGGCCACACTAGCCGTTGTCAGCGACTTCACAGCGCTAACCGAATCGTTGTCATAATAATGACCGGAAGCAACGCCCAGAAAGTTGAAAACGGCATTGACTGTTTCACTAATGACAGGTGCCAGCATCTGGCCTACCACCGGAGCCTCTATCACCTGCTCAATCCTATCGAAAACCTCGGACCCTTTATTCGGGCCAGCCACACCTGTCACTGATGCCACATTACCCGGCAAAACACCCGCTACATAACGAACGGACAGAACACCATGGCTGTGACCAACCAAATTGACCTTACTGGCACCTGATATCGCCAGAATCTGCTTCACCTGATGCAGTAACTGCTCACTACGTACCTCAGTAGCATTAAATGAGGCCTGTTGGGCCACAAAAACCTGCGCCCCATTTTGCGTCAGGTTTTCCGAAATTCCATTCCAGTAACCAATAGGACCAATAGAACTGAAACCTGCCATACCATGCGCCAGTACAATCGGGTATCTGGTTTTGGCATACTCAGATTCTACTGTTACGCTCCCGGCAGTCTGGCACCCGCTAACACTACACTTTTGCCAGGTCGCCTTTGGTTTTGGGCTACCAAACAAAAATGACGTTAAACCTGCCTGTGCGACTGTGCTTGCCGAAACCAGTAAGCCTCCAGCCAGAACCACAGCACTTAAATAGCCTTTCTTCATCTTTAATCCTACCTTTAAGTTTTAGTGACCACTCAATCCTGATCGATCATGCAGCGGCAAAGATTGCCTCTCCTGTTAGTCATGGCCTGCCTGCCAATACACTTTTATCAAAAACTCCCGTAAATAAAACACCGTCCACTTTTACTCACGCATGCATGAATCAAAATATCTGTATCAGTTCTGCCCACAACGGCTTTAGCGCACCAACAAACAGCACCAGCGTACCGCCAATCTCGGCAACAATCAGGGAAAAAATGGCAAGGTGAATCAATATGGTAGGCAGCGTAAGCGGCCCAAGGCGATGCGGCTTGCGTAGCTGGTTATCGGTATCCTTTAACATGCCATGCAGCACGTACAATCCAATAGCTATTGCAAAATAGACCACGTTCAGCAGTACAGCCCAGAAATTAATCAGGTCTGACCATACTGAAAAATAGGCCAGCGCGGCCAGAATCAGGCTGCAATTGGCATATAGCAAGGCAGCCCGGTGCGCAATATCGACATAATAAGGTGCTCTGGCCCGCTCGCTGCGCATCATTTCCACATACTTCCATACGCCAGTAAATAAACCGACTATGAGAAATATACCCGCCGCGATAATAGCCAGGGCAACCGCCGGGCTTAAATGGAATGTAGGCATATATTCTCCAAGGTAATAAGAAGTCGATACATTGAGCATCACAGCGTTTTAAGTAATTATTTAATAAAGTGAATCTGGCAACAGCACCTACCCCGCCAAACTGCTTTCTTATTAAAACCAGTTTAACGGGGCATATAAAACCGGGCCGTTAGCCAAGCTGCTGGCGCATAAAATTACCCAGCTCATTTAAGGCCATGTCTGCCGTTCTCACAAACCCATTAAACATCTGGAAGTTATGCCACATGCCCTCATACTCATGCAGGCGGGCATCCACCCCGGCCTGCTGGGCACGCTGCGCCAGTTGCCTGGCGTCATCTACCAGAATTTCTTCACTGCCGGCCTGAATAAACAGGCTGGGTAAACCCTGCAGGTCGGCATACAGGGGCGATACCCGTGGATCATCCATGCTAATCAAACCCCGGTAGCAATCACCACCACGCTGCAAGGCAAACGCCTTAACCATGGGATCACGGTATTTATTAGCCTTAACCGAAGGCAGGCTTAAGGTGATATCCACATAAGGGGAAATCATCAGCATACCGGCTGGTGATGGCTGACCTCCGTCCCGTAGGGCAAGGGCCAATGCCAGAATCAGCGCACAGCCACCGGAATCACCACCCAGGCAAATCTGCTGTGGCTGCCAGCCTTGTGCCAGCAGATTCAGGTAGGCTTCCTTTACATCATCCAGCGCGGCCGGATAAGGATGTTCCGGGGCACGGCGGTAATCAATCATGTATACATGCACATTGCCACGCGCTGCCAGCTCAGTGGACAAGGCACGGTGGGTGCGGGATGAACCGGCAAAAAATGCCCCGCCATGACAATGCAGCAATACGCCCAGTGGCTTGCCTGCAGGAATAGCTGCCTCTGCCACCACACTGCCCAGTTTGGCTGGAACAATGCTGACCTCCGGGCGTGGATGAAACAGGCTGGAACCAAGCTCCATCGCACCGCGCAATACAGGGTATGGCAATGGCAAACCACTGGCAGTTTTAAAACTCAGGCGTAAAGCACGTTTAACAACAGCTTCACTCACACGATCTTTTATTGATTTTTTAGACATAGCTACCTCTGCTGGCCCTTCAGGGTGCGAAAGGCCACTATTTACTTCAATTAGTTGTTCGGTCAGTTTGAATTAACGATCAGCAAACTTGTTAATACGGCTGGCATACCCGGCATGCGCCTTGGCATCCAGCTTACTTAAAATACGGTTATCGCCCAGCAAGCGCCGCCCCTGCTGTTGCACCCATGCAGGCAGCAAGTGATAGGCACTGTGTGCCACTTGCAGGTAGTCCGGCACCGCCACCAGCAGGCGGGGTTTTAGTAGGCTGTTTACCACGGCCTGTGCCACCTGTTGCGGGGTCACCGCTGGTATGCCCTGCCCGGCACTCTCAG
>JASLIR010000121.1 GCA_030152125.1 Alkanindiges sp. | reverse complement strand
CTTATTGGGATCTACATGAAACGATGGTGATTTTTCATTATGGAACGGGCAGCAGGCGGTAAAAGTTTTGCCGGAGCGCTTTAATTTGACATGTCTGCCCACCACATCGACCAAGTCAATGCGATCCAGAATCTGATCAATCGTCTGTTGGGGTATGGCCATGTAAACCTCAGGCTGTCATGTGGGGTGGTGGTGCATCACATGCGCGCTTAAGTGTAGCATGATTTGGATGGGGCTTTGGCAGGTCGTGTGCCGTCAACTGTATACAGGCGTTTTATTCCCCTCATCCTAACCTTCTCCCCGAGAGAGAAGGAGTTCCCTCTCAGTGGGAGAGGGCTAGGGTGAGGGGCTTTAATGGAGGAGGGGCAGTAGAAGGCTTTTCAACTGGTTAAAGGAGCAAATCCCTCACCATCCACACCTCACAGCTATGATGCCCGGAATTACCCAAAGGCTGTGCCAAATGTCTAAAGCCTAACCGCTCATACAGTTTAATTGCGCCTTGCAGACCGGCTGTGGTTTCCAGATAACACTGGCTAAAGCCCTGTTGCCGGGCAAAGGCAAGTGAATAATCAATAATTTGCCTAGCTAGGCCATAACCGCGTGCCTGCGGCAGGATATACATTTTTTGCAGTTCAATCATATCCGGCGCACCTTGCAGGGGTGACAAGCCACCACCGCCTACAACAACGCCATCCTGTTCAATTACCCAATAAGCTGAATCGGGTTGCTGATACACCGTGTACAGGCTATCCAGAGTCGGATCGGCCACTGCAAAGCCCTGGTCAGCACCCAGGCCAAACTCGGCAGAGACAGTTCGGATTACCTGGGCAATAGTAGGGTTATCTGCTGGTTGAATAGGGCGTATGTGGAAAGCCGGGTATTTTGTCGTCATTGCTTTGATTGCTTATTTACTGGAAATAAAAACGCCCATCAATGATAACAATGATGAGCGCTTGAAGGATTTAACAGGGGTTTAAGGCAATTATTCACCACTGCCTGACTGGGCATCGTCCTGTTTTGGGATGCCCAAGCCAAAGCCGGGTAGGCCGTGCAGTCTCAGGAAAGTACCAATTTTGGAGGTGCTTTTGGATTCGTCAAACACTTCCGGCTCCTGTTGGTCAGTAGGCTGAACTTGTGGTGCAGGGCTTTTATTAACTGCATCAATGGCTGGGGCAGCATCAGAGACTGGCGTTGTGGTAGCCACAGGCGCGGTGGTGGTGACGTTGGTTACTTGCTCGCCATTAGGAATAAAGGCATTGGCATCGCGCCCCAGAATTCCCAGTGTGGCGCGGTTAAGCAGGGAGCGCTTGCCACGTGCTGCATCCAGATTAACGCTGTCGCCTTTGATCAGTTGCGGGTAGTTGGCGCGGATTACTTCCAGATACTGGTTGGCTGTGGCACCATCACCCAGCTTCTGGTAGCCATATACCATGGTGGCTAGGGCTTCGGGAACCTGCGGGGTTTGCGGGTAGTATTCCAGTACCCAGCGCGCGCGCTGAACAGCGGCCAGCCATGCCTTGCGTTCTATATTAAAGCGGGCGATGTTCATTTCGCTTTCCGCCAGTTCTTGATTAATGTATTGCATGCGCTGTGCTGCATCCACCGCATAGCGGCTACTTGGATAGCGCTGGATAAAATCACGGAAATTATTATAAGCTAAACGCAGGTAGTTGCTGTCACGGTGTGACTGATTCAGCTTGGTGTAGCGCAACAGGCCATCGTAATTCTGTTCCATATTGGCTACGCCACGAATGTAGTAGGCATAGTCAATTTGCGGGTTATTCGGGTAAATGCGCATAAAGCGCTCGGCCACCGTAATCACGCCTGGGTAGTCCGATTGCTTAAGGCGTGAGTACATTAAGTCCAGTTGTGCTTGTTCGGTATACTGTCCTGTAGGATAATAGGTATCCAGAGCCTCCAAAGACTTGTTTGCCTCGGTATATTGTCCACGCTTCAGATTCTTCTGGGCGTTTTCGTAGTAGGCCTGCTCACTGCGTTGTGGTCCAGTGTCTTTTAAGCTGGATTTGCTTGGATTACTGCTACAGCCCGCAATTCCCCCTGCAATTAGCAGCGATGCTGATAGTGCAATCACACTAAAACGTGGCAGTGACATAAATACTCCTCTGGACTTAACGGGCAATGGGCTACAATGTGGGCTATTTAACCACTTTTATTCGATAGATACCAAATGTCACACACAGAAAAACTACAGCAAATTGCAGCTTCGGACACGATTGATGCATTTGATGAGGATAGCGAGCTGTTTGATGGCGGCTTTAATGCGCCAACAACCGAATCCACGCAAATTGAACAACATGCTGTGGTAGCAGACAATATGATCGGTTGGCGATTTGATCAAGTGGCTGCGAGTGTTTTTTCTGAGTTTTCTCGTGAACGGCTGAAAAGCTGGTTGCAGGATGGTCAGTTAACCGTCAACGGCCAGCAGGTGAAACCCAAATCCCGTAGTGTGGGTGGGGAGCAACTGCTATTAAAAGCCACGCTGCAACGTCAGGGCAGTAGTCAGCCGGAAAATATTCCGCTGGATATTATCCATGAAGATGATGACATTCTGGTGATTAACAAGCCGGTAGGGCTGGTGGTGCATCCGGGTGCCGGTAACTGGACCGGTACACTGGTCAATGGCCTGTTGTTTCACGCGCCAAAGCTGGCCGAACTGCAACGTGCCGGGCTGGTACACCGTATTGATAAAGGTACCAGCGGCCTGCTGGTCATTGCCAAAACACTGGAAGCACAGTTTTCACTCACCAAGCAGCTGGCAGATAAATCGGTATACCGCGTATATGACGCGCTGGTGGTAGGGCATGTGATTGCTGGTGGCACCATTGACAAGCCGATCCGCCGTCATCCGGTGGAGCGTACCCGTATGAGCGTACAACCGGGTGGCAGGGCATCGGTGACGCACTTTAAGGTGCTGGAGCGCTTTGGTACGCATACACTGGTGCAGGCACAGCTGGAAACCGGGCGTACACACCAGATTCGTGTGCATTTGTCCCATATTGGTTTCCCGCTGGTAGGTGACAGTACCTATGGTGGCCGTATTCGCCTGCCTAAAGGTGCCAGCCTGCATTTGACCAACACCTTAAAAGGCTTTAAACGTCAGGCCTTGCATGCCAGACAGTTGGGCCTGATTCATCCGCGCACGGGCGAGGAGATGTCGTTTGAAGCGCCTTGGCCGGATGATTTTACTGCGTTGATTGAGGCGTTACGTCAGGAAGATGACTTGCTGGAGTGATATCCTGATAGTCATGATGATAGTAAAGCAAGAGAAAGAAGCATGAATAAAGGCTGGATAGAAGCCACAGGGTTGCCAGCAGGGGTAATAGCCGGGCAAACCACCCGACAGTTCCGGCTGGATGCACCCAATTTCCAGCCCAGCGCCGTGCCTTATGATGGTTTTAATCTGGCGCTGCATGTGGGAGATGACCCGGCGCATGTACAGCAGCAGCGACTACATTTACTGCAAGCCTTGCAGCCGTTTGGTGCGCAGCGTCTGGAATGGCTGGAGCAAACCCATAGTACCATCGCCCATCGGGTGACTGACCAACTGCAACTACAGGCCGTCAATGCTGATGGTGTGCTGACCACTAAGGCGGGTATAGGCTGCATGATTATGACGGCCGACTGCCTGCCGATTGTGCTGAGTGATGTTGCGGGTAAAGAAGTGGCCTGTATTCATGCGGGCTGGCGTGGCCTGTTAAATGGCGTGATAGAAAATACTGCTCACGCCATGCAGTCTGCTCCGGTATATGCCTGGCTGGGTGCGGCTATCAGCCAGCCAGCCTTTGAGGTAGGTGCCGAAGTATTTGACTTGTTTACTGCACAGGATGCCGAGGCTGCACAGGCGTTTATTCCCGGGGCTGTTACAGGCAAATATCTGGCAGATATTTACCAGTTGGCGCGCTTACGCCTGAAAAAGCTTGGTGTTAGCCAGGTTTCTGGTGGAGAATACTGCTCTTATGCGCAGGAAGATTTATTTTATTCCTACCGCCGCAATGCCAAAACCGGGCGTATGGCGACCTTTGTGATGATACAGCCCTAACCTGGCCGTAATGCAATCCATTAACAGATAAGGTTTTAATTGAGTTCCATGTCAGCAGACAGTTCCAGCATCCGGCAAATTTGTATTGTGTACCACAGCCCGTACGGACACACGCGCCGGGTAGCGCATGCCATTGCCGAAGGTGCCAGAAAAGTGGCTGACCGTCAGGTGCATGTCATGCCGGTAGAGCAGATTGACTGGCATGCGCTGGATCATGCTGATCTCATTATTTTTGGATCGCCCACCTACATGGGCAGTGTGACCAGTGGCTTTAAACTGTTTATGGATGCGACCTCCAAACGCTGGAAAAACCGCGACTGGACAGGCAAGCTGGCAGCCGGGTTTGCTAATTCCGGTGGTTTAAGTGGCGACAAGCTGGCGGTATTACAGCAAATATGCCTGTTTGCCATGCAGCATGGCATGCTGTGGAGTGGCTTGCCTTTAATGCCTACTGGCCATAGCGAGCAGGATATGAACCGACTGTCCGGCTTTTTGGGTTTGATGACCCAGTCTGACAATGCCCCGGCGGAGCAGACTCCGCCAGCAGGGGATATTAAAACGGCTAAATGGTTTGGGGAGTATCTGGCTGGTTTGGTGTGAGGGATTCAAAGAATAAATTTAATTGGAATAGATAGTAATTTTATATGGATATATTTATAAATTGCTTAAATGAGTTAGGCACAAACCTTCAAAATATCAATTTTTCAGTAGTTGAGCGTGATTTAAGCTATTTAGAGTTAATTGATGCTGCTCATATAGAAAGTATTAG
>JASLIR010000070.1 GCA_030152125.1 Alkanindiges sp. | reverse complement strand
CCGTGCTGGGCCGAGACCTGGATCAGGAAATACATAGCGGTACCGTGTATGTGAAAGCTGGGAACTTGCCCAAGAGGCCGGCGCATTGGGATGCGTTGAAAGCATCGCGTTACTTGGGCAAAGACCTTGCGCCGGCTTTTGCGGATGAGGAAGATCATATTTTTATTGCTTAATTTTTAAAAATGTCTGCTTGAATACGGGGGTCAAAAGGACTCCTTTAATATGCCATCCGGCTCCATTGAATAGCCCGAGATCGCCTAGACTGGCTACAGTGAGCAGCACGGATCTGTTTTTTTTACAGGATAATGTTATGAGATTGATCAGTAGCCGTATTAAACCCGCCACCTTAAAAGAGAAGTGTGATGCAGGGATAGCGCAGCTTGCTGCAAAGCTGCTGGGTGCGGTTAAACCGGAGCAGCAATCGTCTTGCCCCAAGCAGTTTGAGCTGAAGCCGCACGGTCATATATGGCACTTTGGCAGTAGCCATTACGGGGTGATGATCCCCGATTTACCCGAGCCTTATCGTTACTTGTCCTTTGCTGCGGTAAATGGTTATTTGGGGATGTCCGCTACCGATGTGAAAACCGGCCTTTCTGCCCGCGGCAAAGGCGATACCGCATCGCTGGTGCATGGTACGGCGCTTTCTACCTCGGCTGAGGCGTATGCGACTTATTCAATTCAGGATGATTTGAAGTTTCAGGCCAGTCCTTTTTCGGTGCAGTTTGGTAATGCTTCCACCCTGATGCAGACTGAAACAGGTTATCGTTTGAAAACAGAGCGTGATGATTTGCAGGTTGATCTGGCATTGACACCTGAACCTGCTATCACCTGGTTTGGCTATAGCCCGGTTTATGAGCACTTTGCTAATTTAATGCGCTATGCCGGTACAATTACCCAGCATGGCCAAAACATTGAGGTTAAAGGCTTATGCACGCTGGAAAGCTGGCATGCCGTTGCCACATCGGTGTCCAAAAGCCGCTGGCTGACCAGCCATGTTGAATTGCCAGCCAAAATTTTTAACTATCAGGTGATTAACCTGAATGATGAAGAGCAGTTATCACTGGTGTATGTGGCATATGAAGAGCAACCAGTACTGGCGAGCATCTATTACCGCAATGTGTATGGCGAGTCTATCCAGTATGATGGCGAGATTGTTTTTGAAGTGACCAGGGTGGTGACCGAGCCACTGGTGACGCCGGACGGTAACCGCATGTATGTGCCGGAAACCTTTTATTGGCAGGCGCATCATCAGGGCAAAAAAGTGCTGGAGATATTTGCTACTGTTGATACCCCGTTCTGCTTTGGTCTGGGGGCTGGCTATGTAAGCTCGTACCAGTGGCAGGGAACTTTTAACGAGCAGGCCTATACCGGCCGGGGCTACATGGAGTTTATTGATAAGCGCTAAGGAGTGTGCAGTTGTACCTGCTTTTATTTTTATCCGCCTTTGGTTCTGCTACCTTGCTGCCCATGCAGTCCGAACTGGTATTAACCGGTTTACTGTTGCAGCACAGGGAGCAGGCCATTGCCTTACTGGCAGTTGCCAGTGTGGGTAATACGCTGGGTTCCATGCTTAACTGGTGGCTGGGCTTAAATATTTTAAGGTTACAGCATTACCGCTGGTTTCCTATAAAAGAAGCGCAACTGGAAAAGGCACAGCGGACTTATGGCAAGTATGGGTACTGGTCTTTGTTGTTAAGCTGGGTGCCTATAGTGGGTGACCCTTTAACCCTGATAGCCGGGGTAATGAAAGAACCGTTATGGCGTTTTGTGCTGATTGTGGCGCTGGCCAAGACGGCGCGGTATGCGGTGGTTGTAGTGGCTATACTGAATAGTTAAGAAATTATATTTTATAATAATTAAAATAAAACAAACACATGAGACATCCTTTACCCATGTGTTTGCATCCGCGGTTTCATTTCCCTTTTACAGATTGAGATAGAACAGATCCGGCAAGGGTCTTGGTGGTTTCATTGTATTTACTACTTTGCAAAACATTTGATGCAGTGGTTTCCATTTTAGAACCTGTAGTTTTCTCTGTTCCAGATTGAGAAATTACAGATCCTGCTAATTGTTTCTGCACTTTTGATGCAGAGGGGTCATTTAATGTTTTACCTGCGAGAGATGCTACATCAGGGGAAGAATGTTTCGACATGATAACTCCAAAAGGTTATTTAGCTATGGTGTGTAAGGATTAACAGTCACCATGTTGTAAAGATAAATCAGACAAGAATTAAATGCAAGTAGTCTGATATAATTTTGTATGGCTAAATCTTACGGAGAATTGTAAATGAGTTTTGCAAACAGGCTGAAACAGTGCCGATTGAAAAAAAATGAGTCTTTACAGGAAGCCGCAGATGCTTTGGAGATGTCTAAGGCCCATTTTTGGGAGTTAGAGACAGGAAAAAGTAGAAATCCTTCTAGTGAGATTTTAAAAAAAATTTCATCCCACTTTGATGTGAGCATTGGTTGGTTAGTTGGTGAGGAAGAAAGCTCTACAGAGGATGAGCAAATGAAAGTATTATTTCGTACCTTACAAGAGCTAGATTCTGATGATATTGACTTAATCAAAGCAATGGCGAAACAGATGGAGAATAGGAAAAAATAACTTATGGAACTATCTTTAATGGATTTGGCTGATGAGACGCGACCAAAAGACATTGCAAAAACTATTTTAAAGATTATTAGAGCGCAGGTGGAAGGCCGAGTTCCAATTCCAGTTCCTGTGGATAAAATAGCGAGGTCACTTGATATTATTGATATTCAATATAAAGACTTTAAAAGTATTGATGGAATGCTGGTAATTGGTGAGG
>JASLIR010000062.1 GCA_030152125.1 Alkanindiges sp. | reverse complement strand
GGTTCCTGTAACCAGCGACCAAACTCCCGGGGAGCAAGCACAGCCATAATCAGATTAAACCAGAGGAATAACAGGATACCTATCACACCCACGGTATTGCCCGCGCTCCACGCCTCAGCACCACTCCACCAACGTAGTAGGGGACTGGCCAAAGCTGCCGCACAGCCGGTATAGCTGATCAGGTTAAAGGGGTTCCATAACCCGGCACCGGGTGGTAACTCGGAAGCAGGTGGCGTGCTGGCTGTCAAGGCATGTCTACTTCAATAGGAACAGAGGATCAGCCAGTATAGGGGGGAGATTTGCTGGTGTACAAGTGACTAAAGTCACCTGCTATTTCATAAACTACAAGCTAAAAATATTATTTATACAGGTGATTGTTTTGATTTGGTATTGTTAACATATTGACGGCTTCGGCCAAACGTACCGAGTACTTCTAGCAGGAAGTACTCGGATACCGGATTTTAACGCCTACTCTTCCTGTGTCGCCCTTAACACCTCTTCCACTGTGGTTTTGCCCTGCAGTACTTTAAGCAGGCCATCATGGCGGATAGAAGGAGAATAGCTGCGGGCATATTCTTCCAGTTCATGCTCACCGGAATTGCCGTGGATTAAACGGCGCATATGGTCATCTACCGGCACTACTTCATAAATAGCAGTACGGCCAATAAAGCCCAGCTGGTTACACTGTTCACAGCCTTGCGATACCGGAATTTTAAGCGGCGAAGTCAGCTCTACCTGTTTAAATAAATTCTGCTCAAAACTGTCTGCCTCACGCCATGTATGGCAATGACGGCATAGTGTACGTACCAGACGTTGTGCAATCACACCAATCAGGGAGCTGGACAGCAGGAAAGGTTCAATACCCATATCCTTTAAACGCGTTACCGCACCTACCGCTGTGTTGGTGTGCAGGGTGGACAGTACCAGGTGACCCGTTAAAGATGCCTGTACGGCAATCTCAGCGGTTTCAAGGTCGCGGATCTCACCCACCATCACCACGTCCGGGTCCTGACGCAACATGGCACGCAACGAACGCGCGAAGGTCATATCTACCTTGGTATTCACCTGCGTTTGCCCAATGCCTTCCAGCTGGTATTCAATCGGGTCTTCAGCGGTCAGGATATTACGGGTGTTGTCATTCAAATCGGTTAAAGCTGCATACAGCGTAGTGGTTTTACCGGAACCGGTAGGGCCAGTAACCAGAATAATGCCATGTGGACGATGAATCAGATGGGTCAGGCGCGCATAGTCGTCTTTCATCAAGCCCAAGTGGGTCATATTCAGGCGACCAGCCTGCTTGTCCAGCAAACGCATTACCACACGCTCGCCATGTGAAGACGGCAGCGTGGACACACGCACATCCACTTCCCGTCCGGCCAGGCGCAGGGAAATACGGCCATCCTGCGGCACGCGTTTTTCAGCAATATCTAGGCGCGCCATTACTTTAATACGCGACACCAGCAGCGGTGCCAGTTCACGGCGTGGCTGTACAATTTCACGCAACTGGCCATCCACACGCAAACGCACAGACAAACGCTTTTCAAAGGATTCAATATGAATATCGGAAGCACCCAGGCGAATCGCTTCGCTCAGCAGGGCATTGATCAGGCGAATAATCGGCGCATCGTCTTCCTGATCCATCAGGTCTTCGGTTTCCGGTACCTGATCGGCCAGGCTTAATAAATCCGGGTGATCTTCCAGACCGGCAGCCACCTGCTGTGACTCGCCACTGTCGCCGGTATAGGAGCCTGCCAGCAACTTGGAAAACTCTTCATTGCTCAGGGTTTTATATTGGGCCGCACAGCCCAGAAAACGCCGTGCTTCACTGAGTGCTGCCAAAGGCGCATCTTCCCGGCGCACAATAAAGGGTTGCTCTCCATCATAGTGGAATAACACCCCATGACGTTTTGCATAACTATACGGAAGTTGAGTCTGGCGAAGCAATTGCACGACAAAATCCATTATGATTAGACTGGCTTCCGAGTGTACTCTAAGCTGTTATCGTGGTGAAGTAAATTAACAGCCCGATTGCTGCTTTATCACGGCCTTTACGCTAAATTTAATTAAGTAGAAATATGTCTACCAGAAACCTGACCATCATGACGCCGGAAGACCTGAAATGGTGGGGCGAATTACACTTTGACATCGGCCAGTCACGTGCCTGGCGCTTTGGTTCACTGTATGTGCGTATTACCCGTAACCTGACCGAATGGCAACTGGAATACCACCGGCCACGACATCAGGATGCCTATTTGCAGGACTGGGAAACACTGGATATTGAAATGCCCTTTAGCGAGCCATCCACACTGGAGCGCTACCTGTTTGGCCGTACCAGCGACAAAATCAGCCTGTATCCACGGCTGGCCAACCGCTCGGTGATTGTAAAGCCAATTAACCCGATTTACATTCCACCCGGCCAGCAGGGCACCATGTTTGTCAGCACGCCCTTATGGATGGCAGGCCTGGTGGAAGGGCAAAAAGAAGCCATTTTTGACATTGCCATTAACCGCCCAAAGGACTCCTGGTTTGGCCCGGATGCCAAAAAGGGCGAGCTGTGCTATGCCACCCCTGTAGATGGCCGTACCGACATCAAGCAACTGGAACCTCTGGCTTTCCGCGCGGTGACGCCCATCCATTTTCATAACACCAGCAATGCCATGATGCTGTTAAAAAGGATGAATTTGCCAGTGCCTGCCCTGCCACTGTTCCATAACAGTGATACCGGGCGCCTGTGGACATCACAAATCAAGGTGATTCAGGACGCACCTAACCGCCCACCGCGCATTAAAATTGAAAACCGCACACCACCCCAGGCAGCCCAGGTGGCATTTATCCAGCCTCCACGCTTTAGTGACGATAGCCTGTTTAATATGTTTGACTCTTTTCTCTAGGTAGTAACCGATTTATGCCATCCGAAATTACTTCCCAGCTAGAAAATTCGTTTAAACAGTGGTTCAGCTATATCAATATAGAGCGCCTGCAGGATGTCTTTGTGGCGATTGTACTGGCCTTTGCCGGGTTCCTGATTGCGCGGCTGGTCAGCAATGCCTTTATCCGTACCATTGGCGCACGCTTTAATGCGCACCAGCGTCTGGTGTGGCGACGTGGTATTTTCTATTTTATTTTTATCCTGTTTCTTATTACCAGCCTGCGTGAAGCCGGTTTCAAGCTCAGTGTATTCCTTGGCGCAGCAGGCATTTTAACGGTGGCACTGGGTTTTGCCTCGCAAACATCTGCCTCCAACCTGATTAGCGGCCTGTTTTTGATTGGTGAAGGTTCCTTTGAAGTCGGTGATTTTATTCAGATCACCCTGATTCGTGGACATACGATTGAGGGCGAAGTGATTTCAATCGATTTGCTGTCGGTCAAGCTGTGCACGCTGGATAATGTCTACATCCGCCTGCCCAATGAACAACTGATCCGCACTCCGGTACACAACCTGTCACGTTACCCCATCCGGCGTATTCCAATCACCCTGTCCATTACTTTTCAGGAAGATATGAGCAAGGTACGCCATGTGCTGATGCTGCTGGCCAAAGAGCACCCGCTGGTACTGGATGAGCCGGAAGCACGTGTTACCGTGACTGCTTTCCGTGAATCCACCATTGAACTGCAATATGGGGTATGGACACGGCGGGAAAACTTTTTACAGGTGCGGGATGAAATTCAGGAAATGGTGAAGGACTACTTTATCAAGAACCACATTGAAATTCCGGTACCTAAAATTGGCTTGCATAACGCCCTACAGGAATACGAGGACAGTTTAAATATTAGCCAGCAGGCTTCAGGGCTGGATGATGAACTACCACCGCGCTCACGGCATCAGCCTTAAGTTAAGCCCGCTAACCAGATCACTCCGTTTTAGGCTGCATGTTTTGCAATAACCGCCATGCTGCAAAAGCCAGTAGCAGCACCAGGGCAATTAGCCCAGCCCACAAGGCATATTGCCGTACTGGCACCGCAGCGGGCTGTGCACTTAAGCCCCCTAGCGTAGCTGGATAAACCGGGCTTTTTTGTTCCGGCAGGTACGCTGGCTGACCAGATGCCTCTCCCCCAAGCTGAATACGGTAGGGGGCTTGCCCTTGTGCCAGAAAATACACATCCTGCTGTGGCGCCTGTGCCTGTACCGTTAAATCCTGCTGGGCCGGAGCGCCCTGCACTTTTAAACGCCATTGCTGTGACACCAGCGGATTATAAAAACTGATTGAACATGGCAGGTTATTTTCGCAACCGGCAGTGCCCGGTGCATGAAACAAATTGGCAGAGGCAATACTGCGCCACTGTAAAGGCTGCCCCGCCACCCGGTATCTGGCCTCAACATTCACCACCCACAGCTGACCATCCGGCACCTTAAACTGTAAGGCCTCCACCTGAACAGGCTGTGGCAAGTCTACTGCCCACTCCCCCGCAGCCACTGCTTTAAACTGGAGTGCCTGCTGCTGGCTAACTGTGGTCACAGCCTGTTTTAAACTCAGGCTTACATTGCTAAGCGCCAGGGGTTGCCCCAAAGTTACCCGCCAGAACTTGAAATTGCCATCCACCGGCACATGCTGCTGTTTTAATAGCTTGTCATCATCATTACGGGTTTCCAGCAACTGGCTTTGCCCTACATATTGCCAGGACACCAGATCATCACTGCCCTCCACACTCACTGTGGTGGACAGCGACTGCGCCGGCCAGTCAAATACCAGTTGTCTGCCTGCAAAAGACTGTAAATTCTGCTCTGGTGCAGCCAGTAACCATTGCCGGGCCTTACCACGTTGCTGCAGGCTGAGTTTGCGGGTCGCAGCAGGCCATGTCACTGTGGCGACACTACGCCCCTGCCTGAGCTGCAGGCTTAGCTGATCCAGCTCCGGCTGGCTTATTTCATCGGTACTGCCCAGTTCATCCAGTTGACTCGGCCACTGATAACGCGGCAACACAATATTTTGAGTTTTTTCAGTATCCAGACGGGTAACAATCCGCATTGGCATCACCTGCCCCTGCTGGTCCAGTACCCAGACCTGTTTAGGCTGCTGCTGAATGGCGGCCTGCAAGGGCAGGTTTAAAGGCAGTCGCTGCACCCCGGCAGGGTTTGATAGCACAATCGGTGCCTGTAATACTTCCCCGGCATGGGCCATGTTACTCATACCCAATGCAAGCATTGGCAGCAGTATCCCACCTAATAACCCAAGAGCTTGTAAAGGTTGTACCAGCATATCGTTGCTTGTCATTTTATTGTTCATCCTGCTGTGCTTTCGCGGCATCATCATCTGTACTTTCTGCCATTGCTGGTGGCAATGGTGCAATGTAGCCAATTAACAACATAATTAAACCGGCGCCAATAAAGGACACAATACGCGCTACTGTACCCACGTTGGACAGGTCAACCGCTATCAGTTTGAGCACCACCAAAGCCAGCAAGGCAGTACCCGCCAGCCACAGGGCACGTCTGGCCAGTTTGCTGGCAAAGCCGGTGAGTAACAGGGCAAATAGCGTCCACACAATGGTCAGGCTGGTTTGCACCACATCAACTTGCCATGCCCCTTGCGGCCACAGTGGCGTGTTTACCCACTCATGTAGGGTACGGATGACCATACCGGTTAAAGTCCAGAACCCAAGGGCAGCAATACCCACACTGGCGGCATTTTGCAGGCTAACCGGTATGTACTGGCGTAGCTGGATACTGATTAACAGCACCGCAATCAAACAGATATCCAGCCCGTTCACTACCGGAATATACTGCAACTGGAATATGACCCCGCCCGACTCCCAGTTCGCCCACAGTGACCAGCAAGCAAGCACACCCAGAATTCCTACGGCAAGATCGCGCTGTACCTGCACATGGTCAAAATATGCTGTTTTTGGCCAGCCTTTTAACAATAAAGCCAGTAAAATCAATGGTAATACAATAACCGATAATACCGGCTGTGCTGTCCAGTGCAGGTATAACAGCAGGCTGCCATGTGCCGTCAGACCAACCACATACAAGGCCTGATCAATGCGGTGCTGTAGCGAGGTTTTACCCAGCCGCCATAACAGGAAAATACCAAACAGGATATAACCCAGCATAAATACCAGTTGCCCGCTAAGGATATACTCCGCATCCAGCCAGCGATGCGAGGCATGCAGCCACAACAGCAGCGTATTGATGCTTAATAGGGCAAAAATCAGGCGCCACAAGCCCAGCAGGGCCGACCATGTAATGCGGCTAAACAGCAACGCAGTGAGGGCAACAAATACCAGGCTATACAGGCTGAACTGCAACTGCGGTACGTCGGTAAACCAGTAATGGCGACCCACCGCTTCCCGCACCAGTTGCGCCACCCATTCCTGACTAGCCGCATAGGCCCACACCAGCACCAGAAAAGACGGCGTGGAATACACCGCAAACTTATTGTTATTGCGGTGCGGCCGGTCTATCTGGTCCTGTAGCGGATCACGCAGCAACAGGGCAGCAAGCAGCAAGCAGGCCACATAAATGGTCAGTGGCAGGGTGAGTGGCTGATGATCAATCCATGACAACCATAAGCTAATGGTACTAATGGCCAGCAGCAGCAGACCGGAACGTACCGACCACACCCGCTGCTGGCGTACCCCCAGCCATACCAGAGCCGCGCCTTGAATCGACCAGCCGACTGATGTCCACGAGGCATTAAAGGCCAAGGGCATCACCAGCGCCATAAAGCCTATGCCCAGTGCCAGCACGCCTTCGGTTAGCAGCCGTAGTTGCTTATTGTGGTAAAACAGGTAATAACCCAGCCCCAGATAAATGGCCGATAGCACCGCACTGCTCACCGCCAGCGCATAGGGCAAATTGTGTAACAAGCCCGCCTGCAAGGCAAAACCCATCAGCGGCACACCAAACAGCAGGCCGCTATCCACACTTAATATCTGGCTAGTAGTGGCACCCTGACCATCAGGCTGGTCACTGGGTGTTTCAGCCAGCCTGGCCAGTTGCTGGCTATAGCGCACCACAATAAACAGGTACAGGGCAAGGTGCGCCAGTAACAGGGCTTCCAGTTGCCAGCGCAAACTGGCATCGTAACTGGAACTTAAGCCCCAAAAACCAGCCACACCAAAGGTCATGGCAGCACCCAGTGCATTTAATACTTTCCAGGTGCGGTAATGCGCCAGCCATGCCAGTGCCACATTCAGCATCAGGTAATAACTAAACAGGCCGATTACATTATTGCTACCCGTTGAGGTCAGCAGCGGGGCAAGAAATGCGCCTCCAAAAGCAACCAGCGCCAGCGGCAAGGCATTTTGCAGCAAGGCCAGCCCGGCACTAATCACGGCCAGTATTGCCAGCAGGATAAAGGTAAGCTCCGCAGGTAATACCTCATAGCGGCGGAAGGCAGCAAACAGGGTCAGGTATACAATGGCCAGTCCGGCACCCTGGATACTGATCGCATAACTACGGCGTTTTTCGCGCAGGCGCAGGCCCAGTAAAGTTAAGCCCACACCGCCCGCCGCAACTACGCCCAGGCGCACCTCAATGGGAATAGTAAACAGGTCGGTTGCCAGACGCAGTAACAGTACCACCCCTACCAGCAACACCAGAATACCCACCCGTACAATGGCATTACCACCTTTAAACCACTGCAGGAATGAATGCCAAACGGAAGTAACGATAGACAGCGACTGTTCATCCGGTTCCAGTTTGTTTTGCGGGGCTTGTGGTACATGCGGACGCTGAGGCCAGGCTGGCGACTGATTTGAAGGCTGAACTACAGGCTGGTTATTTTCCGGTTGTAGTTCCGGAAGCAGCGCAGGCTGTGGCCTGGCTGCTAGTGCTTCATCCGCCTGACTGCCCGCTACAGGATCAACCGGTACCCCACGCTCATCGTATTGCGGCAACGTACTTGACACTGCACTGGTTAGGGCTGCCGTAACCGGAACCGCTTGTGCAGGGATGCTGGTTTGTGCTGGCGTATGCCCAGTATTAGCCTCATTAAATGCAGCAGCTTGCCCGGCTGTAGTCTGGGTCTGCCTTTTTTCAAACTGTAACTGATAAACGCTACCTTCCAGCGCCTCAATACGCAGCTCCAGTCGCTGACTGGTTTTTGAGGCAATCACCAGCGCCACCACCGACAATATCATTGGCAACAGCAGCACCGCTATCAGTAACATCACCCAGAATTCCACAGTATGCTGTTATCCTTATTTTAGGGTTGCCTGGCATTTTCTATAAACTGCCAGGC
>JASLIR010000029.1 GCA_030152125.1 Alkanindiges sp. | reverse complement strand
TTTATTTTATGTCTAAATCATTGAAAGTCCATTACTTCCAGCATATTTACCATGAGGGCTATGGGAGCCCGGAAAGCTATTTGCGCCAGAAAGGCGCAAATAGCTTTCCGGGCTCCCATAGCCCTCATGGTAAATATGCTGGAAGTAATGGACTTTCAATGATTTAGACATAAAATAAACCTGTAACACCGCTTATGCCAGTATGATGCAAATAGCTGACCAGTTTGCTGCTTAATGATTAATTTTTGTGAACTGGTTTTACGAGGAATATAGTTTTTCTAATCGGCATCAACCAGTCCGCCCCAGCAAAACAGCAAAGGCGGCAGACTGGCCTGCTCTTTCAAAATCTTGCTTTAAATTTTTTTTAAATCTTAAACTTGCTGATACAGGTACCCAAGGTATTGGCAACCGCACGGCTAATAATAGTAGTACGTGCCTTAGGATCAATCGCCGCCTGTCCCATTTCTACAATGGATACATTATTGACAGACTCTTCGCTCACACAGCCACAAATATTATTTTCCAGTTCCTGCTTTTTATCGGAACCTACGGCTGCGGATAATACCTTCCATTCACGGCGCGCATTTAACTCGGTACGGCATTTCTGATCTACCGCCACCTTAAACATGCCTGTACCCATGTTGGTCGCCGCAGTGGTTCTTGGGTCTAACGTACCATCTGCTGTAACACACGCTGTTAAAGTCAGCGCCAATGGCAGGGCGATTAATAGTTTTTTCATGCTTGTTCCCACTTAAAATAAATCAAAAGGCATTAAATGGCAGCCATTCTGTTCCGGCCACGCATTTCCATACAGGCGCCATCATACAGAGCACATAAGACAATGAATATTGCTGCTTTGTGCAAATAGCGCAACAGCAATCATCCAGGCAAGATACCTAAGCAGCATCCGTGTATGCCCATTACTGAAAAACGTTGCACAAAGAAACATTTCAGCATGAGCCTTTACGGCTATTATCCTTGCTAATCCACCACATAAAACAGTCCAGCCAGCCTATGAGCAACTCCGGGAAAGACTTAAACACACAAATTATTCATCGCCCGCTGCAAACGCCTACTGAATTTGCTGCATTAACCACACCGGTACACCGCGCCTCTACCGTAGTCTTTAAAGATACGGCAAGCATGCAGGCACGCAACTGGCAGGACGATTACGATTATAGCTATGGCCTGCACGGTACACCGACTACCTATGCCTTAGGCGATAAACTGGCACTACTGGAAGGTGGCACCTACTGCACGCTGGCACCCAGCGGCTTATCAGCCATCAGCCTGGTGAACCTGGCATTTTTAAAATCCGGCGACGAAGTATGGCTACCGGACAATGTATACGGCCCAAATAAAGATTTAATCCGCCAGCTAGCCCTGCAGTTTGGCATTCAGTATCAGCTGTATAACCCGCTGGATGCATCAACCTTTACACCCTCGGAGCACACAAAACTGATCTGGCTGGAAGCAGCAGGCTCGGTCACGCTGGAATTCCCGGATTTGTGCGGACTAGTACAAAAAGCGCAACAGGCGAATGTACTGACCGCACTGGACAATACCTGGGGTGCCGGACTAGCCTTTAATCCCTTTGATTTTTCTGCCCAGCATCTGGCGGTAGACATCAGTGTGCATGCCCTGACCAAATACCCTAGTGGGGGTGCCGATATTTTAATGGGCAGTGTGGTAACGCGTGACCGTGAGCTGCATCTGGCAGTTCGCCGCCAGCATGCCCTGCATGGTGTAGGCGTGAGTGGGGATGATGCAGCACAGGTGATTCGCAGCCTGCCCAGCATGGCCTTACGTTATGACCAGCAGGATAAAAACTGCCGCCAGATTAGTGATTGGCTACGGCAGCAGCCTTATTTCCAGCAGGTATTACACCCCGCCATAAGCAGCTCTCCTGGACATCAGTTCTGGCAACAGGCTTGCGGTCAAAACGGCAAGGCTGCAGGGCTGGTTAGCATGCTGTTTAAGGAACAATATACTGCGGATCAGATCAACCAGTTTTGTGATGCCTTACAGCTGTTTAAATTGGGCTTTAGCTGGGGTGGGCCGGTCAGTCTGGTCATGCCCTATCAATTGCACTACATGCGCCAGCGTGGCGATGCCGGGCAGTTGCATCAGGGTAATCTGGTACGCTTTTGCATTGGGCTGGAACACCCGAATGACCTGATTGCTGACCTGCAACAGGCCTTAAGCAATGTGTTCACCTGAGCCCGCACCTGAATCTGTCAGCGTTTCTTGCAGCAAACGCAACTGGTTATAAAAGACTTGGGTACCTGGTGCAATATGACCTAAAGCGGCTTGCACCACATCCATAGCCTGGCTGAGGTGTTGCAGGGCAATCAATGCTTCGGCTTTGTGGCAATAAGCCTCGCTGTGCTTTGGGTTAAGTGTTAATAGCTGATCTGCCAGCAATATCACCTCAGCATGCTCCTGCTGTTCCACCACTTCCCGTAGCATGCTTAACAGCATTTTCTCATTAGGCTGCATCTGGCTTAAATCAACGGGTAAAAAACGCTGCTGATACACCATACTCAGGATAAAATCCTTCAGCAGCCCTAACTCCTTCAACACCATCACCGTACTATGTGTGGCCCGTGGCAGTTGACAAACCTGTGCATGTGGATAGACGGGCAATACCAACTCGTCCAGCATAAACTGGTCTTTTTTCTCAAAGGGATCATAAAAGATAAATACTGGCTGACTGGTTTTTGCCACATCCACCAGCTCGCTATGTTGGTAAGGCACCGTTACTGCCTGCTGCAATGTAGGATCAAACGTATTATAAAAGCGCGGATGGCCGGGATGACGTGGCGCACTGGCAATCACCTGCGCCTCAATCGCCCCTGCGTAATACAACGCCATGTACGCACCCAGGCTATGTCCGTAGGTATACACATGCCGCTTATGCTGGCTAAGCGGCTTTACCAGCGCCGCAAAGTCCTGCACGGACAATAGCTGGTAGTTGCCCTGCATGGCTGAATTAACGGTAATCACATCAAAACCCTGTTTGAGCATAAAATCCAGCCCAAAGGTGCGGTGCTTCTTATGCCCCATCACGCCGTTAAAACAGACAAATAAATAATCCGATGCCTGCTGTTGCTGATAATACTCCAGACGATAGCCCGGCTTATCCCCCAGCAAGAAGCACTTCACCTGACTTAAGGCACGAATATCATCCAGCAGCAACTGCTGTTCATGCTCACTAAATAAACAGGCCAGTTGTTGCACAGCCTGATTTAGCCGCTCCTGTTTCGCCAGGTTTTTTAACAGTCGTATATAGGCCAAGGCATGTTTTTTCTTAAGTTGGGTGGGATGCGGCAGTAAAGACGCTTCAAATAGCGCTTTCGCCAGTTCCTGCTGCTGGCTAACGCTATAAAACTCAAATAGCAGTGCCTGTTTATCAAACTCAGTGTGTTTGGAAGCCTGTAATTTGATAAGAAACTGTGCCTGTACCTGCGCTGCCAGCTCCTCATACAAGCTGGCCAGATACATCAGCTCGCGGCAACGGATGAGATCCTGTACACCCAGCAAATCTGGCTCGGCAACAAATACCCGAATAAACAATGGCACTGCATTGGCTTTCAGTTTTTTATGGGTCAGCAACTCGCGTGCTTTCATCAGGCACAGCTGCATGCTGTCCGGATAATCCTGTAGTGCCTGTTGCAATAGCAATGCCGCATGGATGCGATCCTGACAGCGTAGGCAGGTATTAATGGCCAGTATATACACGGGCAACGACCACGCCTGATAACCCTGTTTAAATAAAGACAGGAAGGCGGATCTAGCCTGTGCATACTGTTTTAGTGCGGCATGCTGGCGTGCCTGCTGTTCTAGCTCTAAAAGCGGGTCTGGCATTGTTGTATCTTGCAAGGTTTTAATCACGACCTAACAATGCCAGTAGTACCACCTGCATACAAGCTGTTTTAACCCTTTACAGCAAAGCTCAGGCGGCCGGGGCTTTGGGCTGGCGTGTTTTTTTAGTACCATCCAGCTCATTCACGGCCTTAAAATAATTAGCCATCAAACGCCCCGCCCATGACGTTGCCTGCCAGCCTTCATAGTAGGCACAATGACTACCCTTCGGCGTGGTGACCAGTACCACATTGGGCATGTGCTGGATGTCATCCAGAT
>JASLIR010000244.1 GCA_030152125.1 Alkanindiges sp. | reverse complement strand
ATTTTTCCATCAGAAATTCAAGAGATCTTAAGCACCCCAAATTACAAGCGGGCATGCAGTAAAAATGTAAACCTCGCTTTCAAAAAATTGGGAATAGCCCATAAATCTGCACAAGATTTTTTTGAATTATTTGAAGGTTCTTTCTGGAGTGAACATCTAGGATGTGAATTACTGGATATATGTACGGGTGATGAAAGCATCCTGTCCATTACCGAAATTGGCCGTAAAGACTTTCGCTTTCCCTCTCAATTTTTAATTCTTACAAGATTTTCCGTCAGTGTACTGGTTTTGGATAGTATGAGTGATAAAGTCTATGAGGTAGACTTTGAAGGTGGCGAGGCGTTGCTAATCAGTCAAATGCTCCTGCCACGATGGGATAGCTTTCTATCTTTTATAAATGAATATTTTACTGGAAAAATATTACCAACATAAACTTTCAGACGAAACTCTTTTCTTCGATGCTAAGCTTCGTATCTTCTTATCAGGGTCTCCACCATGCCGACCTTTGATTCCTACCTTGATATCGACTTTGCCTGGATTGCTGTAGATGCCAAAGGCCATTTGGCGGCCTTTATCACCGCAGGCGAAGGCAAAGTACCCTATGAAGTATTTGAGCAGGACATTATTGCACCAGCGGCCATAGAGCATGAAATTCTGCAGATGCCTGTGGCATCCGGTGTCATCATGAATATCTGCCTGCTGCACGCCGACCTAAGCAGCTATATTCACCTATGCCAACGTGGCTTTTTTGTATACGACTGGACTGGTGACGGCAAACGCCCTACCCTACGGAATATCAACTGCTTGTTAGCCCTAGCAAGCCCATCGGCATACAGCAGATTGCACATAACGATTTAAGTGTTTTCAGCACACTGATATTTAAACACAGCGTGTTTGGTGAACCATTTATTGATGTAAAAAAAAGTTTAAGGGGTGGCTAATCAGCCATTATCCTGTTTAATATTGCGGTGCTTTATCCTGTATTTTCTAATCGGTACCTGCACATTATCCGACTCTGCCACCTTGCGAAAGGCCACACTGTCCTGTGTACTTAGTGGATAAGAAGGCCAGTCATACAGGTAAAAGCCATCATCTTCCTCACATTCCGCAGTAGGGCATATTGCTGGCTGACCTTTTGAAATAGAAAGAGATAAATGGAAAATGAGAACCTGTGGATGTCCTACCACAGCAAGCACTGAACCATTAACTATAATTTCATAGAACATAGTGGCTTATTTCCCTATTCACCTTGCGGCTCCATTTTTCGCTTTTTCCAGGGTTGCATCACCTCCCCCTGCAATACTGGCCGGAACTCAACATAGTCATCAGCAGATATCGGGTGCTGTAGCCAGTTATAAAAATAGCGCTCACCATTTTCTTCGCAAACCGCACTGGCAAATACATATCTTCCCTTATCATCCTCCCCACTCACAGACAAGCTCAAGTTCATACTCAGTATATTGTCATGCCCGACTATCGCCAGTACTTCCCCATTAATCACAATTTCATACAGCATCTATTTAAACCCTCAGCGCCCCTCTAAACCCTCTTGCCGCATAGTAAGACTGCGCGCCATTATGGTACACAAACACCTTGCCGTAACGGTAATCCGCAAACAGCGCGCCACCTAGTGCGCGTATGTTATCCGGGGTTTTAATCCAGCTGGAAGTTTTGGCATCAAAGTTACCCAGCTGTTGCAGGTAGCGGTATTGCACTTCGTCCAGCAGTTCAATGCCCAGGCTGGCAGCCATATCCAGCGCGTTGCTTTTAGGTTTGTGTTCCTTGCGCGCATCCAGCGCCTCACGGTCGTAGCACACGCTGCGGCGGTCTTTTGGGGTTTCCGCACTGCAATCAAAAAAGATAAATTCGCCAGTCTTGTCATCAATGGCCACCACGTCCGGCTCGCCACCAGTTTGCTCCATCTCATTCAGGGCGTTTAGCTTGTCTGGCCGTGCTTCCAATCTGGCCTGCACACTTGCCCAGCTTAGCCCCTTGTGGCGCTGCGGATGTTTATCAAAACGCTTTTTTAAAGTGGCCAGTAGTTCGTCGCGGGTGTGGGCATCCATGTCTGTTATCCTTTTTAAAGTGTATTTGCATGCGTTTATAGCATCCCACAAATAATGTTGTGTGATCTTATTGCTAAAGTTCTTTTTATAGCCTGCTTCTTTTCTCCCGTTGCACGTAACAGCAAATGGCCTCTCTTCCCATAGCTTTTGCCATCTTTTTCATGTAAATATCACAGCGTTTTAGCCACCCGGTTGATAAGCTTATTCAACTTAGGCATTCAACCCCTGCACACTACACCTTGCACTGGCGAACCTTTAAAACCAAAATAGGAAGGCTTTATATGAAATCGGTATTCTGTCAAAACGCTGCACTACGGGTGGAAGACCGCACCACCAAACTGGAACCCGGTAAAGGGCATGTGCTGCTGGAAGTGGTGCGCTGTGGTATTTGTGGTTCCGACCTGCATATGCAAAAGCATTGCGACCACATGCATAACCTGGCTGCACGCGTTGGTTTTAATGGGGTTGCCCAGTCCAGTGATGAGTTTGTAATGGGTCACGAATTTTGCGGCAAGGTGCTGGATTACGGCCCAAAAACCAGCAAAAGATTCAAGCCGGATACCCTGGTATGCGCCATGCCATTGCTGAATGTAGACAAGCTGGGCTATCAGCCTACCGGCCTGTCGCCTAATGCTGCCGGTGGTTATGCCGAACAGGTGATTGTACAGTCCAGCCTGATGTTTGCGGTACCGAATGGTCTGGATGCCGACAGCGCCGCCCTGACCGAACCCATGGCTGTAGCCCTGCATGCAGTACGCCGTAGCCGCATTAAAAAGAGCGAACCAGCGATTGTGATTGGTTGCGGCCCTGTTGGCCTGGGCGTGATTATCATGCTAAAAGCGGCTGGCGTTAAAACTGTAGTGGCCAGCGACTTCTCCCCTAACCGCCGTAAGCTGGCCGAGCAGTGCGGTGCCGACATCGTAATTGACCCCAAGCAAAACTCGCCATTTAGCAACTGGAAAGAATTTGGCCTGCTGGGCAATGTGTCCGAAGCCATTAACATGGGCATGGGCATTTTTGAAAAAGTGCAGGCATTGCATATTCCCTGGTGGCACGGCATGCGTGTAGGCGACAAACTGGGTGTGCTGCCCAAGCGTCCGGTGATTTTTGAATGCGTGGGCGTACCGGGTGTCACGCAGCAGATTATGGAAGGTGCGCCGCTGTTCTCCCGTATTGTGGGTGTTGGCGTGTGTATGGAAAGCGACAAGATTGAACCGGCGCTGGCCATTAACAAGGAGCTGGAAATTCAGTACGTACTGGGTTATACCCCGCTGGAGTTCCGCGATACCCTGCATATGATTGCCGAAGGCAAAGCCAACTGTACCCCGCTGATTACCGGTGTGGTAGGCCTGGAAGGTGTGGACAATGCCTTTGCTGCCCTGCGCGACCCGGAACAGCATGCCAAAATACTGAT
>JASLIR010000346.1 GCA_030152125.1 Alkanindiges sp. | reverse complement strand
TTTCAAAGTTCACAGCAACCTGGTTGCCCAGAAACTTCAGGTCTTTTTGTACACCCCGGCGCTCAATACACAAGGTAATCACATTACCCAGATATTCCTGCGGCACCAGAATGTGACATTCGGCAATCGGTTCGCGTAAATCTTCAACCGTACCGCCATCGGGCATCTTGGAAGGGTTATCGATATAAATCGTTTCACCGCTTTTCTTAACAGCCTCGTAAATTACCGTGGGTGCCGAGGTAATCAGGTCCAGGTCGTATTCCCGCTCCAGACGTTCCTGCACAATTTCCATATGCAGCATACCCAGGAAGCCGCAACGGAAGCCAAAACCCAGTGCATCAGAAGACTCCGGTTCAAAGAACAGCGCTGCATCGTTAATACGCAGCTTTTGCAGCGCCTCACGGAACGCTTCAAAATCACTGGAATCAATTGGGAACAAACCGGCATACACCTGCGGCTTGACCATTTTAAAACCGGGTAAAATTTCAACATCCGGTGTAGTGTTCAGGGTCAGCGTATCACCTACCGGCGCCCCAAAAATATCCTTGATACCTGCAATCACAAAACCTACTTCGCCAGCTTCCAGCAAGCCGGTTTCAGTATGCTTGGGGGTAAATACACCTACCGAAGTCACCAAGTGACTTTGGCCGGTTGACTTCACCAGCATCTTGTCGCCTTTTTTAATGCGACCATGCTTCACACGCACCAGTGATACAACGCCTAAATAGTTGTCAAACCAGGAGTCGATAATCAGGGCCTGTAAAGGCGCACTGCGGTCACCCACTGGCGCAGGAATACGGTCTACCAGTGTTGCCAGCAACTCATCAATACCAATACCGGTTTTAGCAGAAACACGCGGTGCATCTCCTGCTTCAATCCCGATAATTTCTTCAATTTCATGAATCACCCGCTCCGGCTCTACCTGTGGCAAATCAATCTTGTTCAATACAGGCAGTACTTCCAGCCCCTGGTCGAGCGCGGTATAACAGTTGGCTACCGACTGGGCTTCTACCCCTTGTGCAGCATCCACAACCAGCAAGGCACCTTCACAGGCCGCCAGTGAACGAGATACCTCATAAGAGAAGTCAACGTGCCCGGGTGTATCAATAAAATTCAGCTGGTAACGCTGACCATTCGGATGGTTATAGTATAAAGTCACCGAATGCGCTTTAATGGTAATCCCGCGCTCGCGCTCCAAATCCATGGAATCCAGTACCTGAGCCTGCATTTCGCGTGCCTGCAAACCACCACAGGTCTGGATAAAACGATCCGCCAGCGTCGACTTACCATGGTCAATGTGGGCGATAATGGAAAAATTGCGAATATTTTCTATGGCTGAATGACTTTCATTCGATGACATGCGACTAAATCCAAATGCGTGTGCTTGGCGCACACCAGTAAAGGTGCATACTTTGAGTAGTAGCACAAAGGTTCAAGATTGCGGCGGATTATAACAGACCTAAAAATAACTGCTTCTTTTTTTTATACCGCTAAAAAGTATCCATGCTGGTTGGTGCGCCACAAGTCTACAATTTTATACCTGCGCAGAATAAGCCTGCTTAAAAAACTCTGGCATACGCATTGGCCTACCGGTTGATAACCGGATACATACCCAGCGGGTTTCGCCTTCAAACACCACTTTTTGATCAGACTGGCGTACAAACTGGTAATGCCGGTATAAACTCAGGCCATCACACTGCGCAAGCCAAGTCCGCAATAGGATGTGCTCACCCTCAAAACAGGCCATCAGATAATTCAGTTCATGCTTTCTTGCCACCATGGCCGCATCATAGTGCTGAAATTCAGGAACACCGATACCCAGATGAACAGAGTGCTGCCAGGCCACATACTCAGCCCACTGTAAATAGACGATATTGTTGACGTGCTGCAAGGCATCAATATGTTCGGGTTTAACAATAACAGGCGCTTCAAATACCACTGGCATTACAACTTCACTTTGTTATCCACACAATTTATACGCTGATGATTCAATATGCTACTGCGGCGCTTATAACTTTCCATCCATGGTGAATCACCATAATAGGATCCGTTGAGCTGGGAGTAATGCACCAGGGCATAACGAAAACGGCGATATGCCAGACGATTCACCCGCCCTGGATTGGCCCAGAACTGATCCAGTTCACCCTGATAAGTCAGCTTGGGTAAGGCGTAAATTGCCCGTCCAGTCAGTTTGACCGGCTTCTCATGGAACAAGGACTGCAAACCACTGGTACTGTTAATAGTAACCAGTCCAATACTGTGTTTAATCAGCGTAGGGAAATGCACATCACATACATAGTGCACACGGTCAGCAATACCCAGGGCAGCAGTATGTTTTCGTAATAAATGGCCGTAATGGCGATAACCACGATCCATCGGATGGTGCTTGAATACCAGATGTTTATCTCTGGGTGCGCAATCTGCAAAAGACTCCAGCACTTCTATAATAAACTCTTCAACATCGTTGTAATCACTGTGCACCCGGACCTGACTATCGTTATGTACCTGTAATGCTACAATAAAATAGCGCCTGTCATGATTTTTAATAATGTCCAGAAAACGGTGCGGCTCTACCTGGTAATTAATTGCCCTGCGGATAAATGAACGAATCCAGAAAAATGCTTCGGCCAGCGGGGAAATTCTCCGGTGATGCTGGTAAAAAGGAAACAGCCAGAAGCAGAGTACCCAGAAAAAATAATAGGTAAAGGCAACAAAAACCATCCAGCCAAACCGGGTATCTATACTGACCGGTTTATCCGGTGAGGCTAACTCCTGCCCATCCAGCTCAAGGAACTTTTCCCTTAACTGGGAAAAATCATTTACCCCTCCTCGCTCCAGGGTAATGTAATCCGGACGAATATAGCCTTCTTCAAATACAAATATCTTTATACCCAGCTCACGTGCCAGTTTTAGGCCTACCTCATGGTAAAAGCGGCAATCCCCAAAACAGACAATCGCATCAATATCCAGGTCATGCAGCTTAATACTCAGCCAGTTTTTAAAATTACTCAGTCGGCCATGATAATTGTAAACATGCGCCCCATTATAAAAAACAAAGTCACCCGCATTAAAATTAACCTTAAAACACTCAACCTGATGCGCTTTTAACCATGACGACAGCTGCTTGAAAAAACTCCCCATCGGCCCCTGTAACAACATGACCCTTCGGGAAGCCAGCAGTTCTTCTACAGTCAAACTCATCACTGTCTCTCCACATTAAAACTAGCGCTTATAAATTGCTAATGCCCGGAGGCGCGCCAGTAAAGATTTATTATGATTTACCACCAACAACATTTTTCTTTCGTTAACAATATAATCAACTACTTGCTCAGCAGTTGCCAAGTATTCGGTATGAGGCAACTTATATACGGGATAGCTCACTAATACAGCATATATCAATTCAGCTACATTTAATTTTCTTTTGCGTCGCTCACACTGTAAAGAATCGTAAGTCAATCCCCAGCCTGCATAAAAAGGCAAGCCATAGCAATGCACTACTTTTCCACGCAGCAACGCCTCAAAACCAGTCAGCGACGTCATGGTATGTACTTCATCAGCCACATCCAGACAGCTGGGTAAATCCATATCGTAGGCAACTTCATTGGCACAACGCTGTAAAACTGATGCATTAATCGCACCAGGTCGCAATCCCGCTTCCACATCCGGGTGCGGTTTATAAATAATCCATGCTTCAGGGTTGGCTTCACGCACCATCAGTAACAAATCAAGGTTGGTTTTAATATCTTTACAACCCAGTTGCACAGACGCATCATCTTCCACCTGCCCCGGTACCAGGATTGTTTTGCAACCTGACTTTCCTGCAAGTTTCCCCGTAAGTGCACTATCCCGCTTACCAACATTATATTTACTTAAATTTGCTGCAATAATCTTACAGCGCAATGCTTCGGCACGCTGAATTTGAGTATCTGACAGCGAAATATGATTTAAAACATTTTCCAGGGCAGAAGGCTGTGAAGGATCATAATAAATGCCCACAGGATCAAACACCAAGGACAAGGGGCGGATTAAGTGAGCACCCAACCCCACAGAGCGAATAAATCCATCCTCAACTTTAAAAACCTGTGCACCCGTCACTTTAGCACTGGATACCTGCTGCCTGTATTTATTGCCCCACACCACATACGAATGCTGGCTGTGCAGGTATTTGGGCAGTCGCTTCAAAAAGCGGGTCTGGTTTTGCTGATTATTTAAATAATCCCGAATGAAGGTTTTTTTCCACGGACTAAAGCCAATGGCATCAATCTGCGCATTAAACTGCTGTTGCCATTGCTTCTGGCGTGCCAACCCTTCCAGCACATCTTCCAGCTCACACTTTTCACCAGACACAGGATCAATATATACCGCATAGGAAAAATAGGCCGCACTGAATAACTGAGCCAGGGTTTTAGCTGACTTTCGACGGGCCTTTGCAATATCTACTGGTGCATATTGGTCATCCGTCAAACCCCACCCTGCATACCATGGCATACCGAAACAATGAACCTTTTTTCCTAGCATTAATGCTTCAAAGCCCATGTGGGAACTCACCACATACACACTATCCATTTGCTCAATCAGATCAACAGGATTGGCATTCTCATTAATAAAGCGAATATCCGGATGCTGGGAAGACGCTGTTATAGTAGTGAAATGTCCCTTTTTCTTGTTGGCTACCACATCGGGATGCTGCTTGATCCAGATGGTCGCATCTGGATAAGTGCTACTGG
>JASLIR010000275.1 GCA_030152125.1 Alkanindiges sp. | reverse complement strand
AATTGATGGCGTGGTCACCAATAACAACTCCGGCAGTTATCCTTACACCGGCGGCTTGCGCTGGGAAGTGGATTTGAACAAGGCCAAGGGGCAGCGCATCAGCAAGCTGGAACTGCGTAATGCAACTGGTACTTATCAGGCTCTGGACTTAAGCAAAACCTACAACATCGTGACTATTAACTTCCTGGCCGATGGTCAGGACTTTTACACGGCGCTGAAAAACGTGACGGGTGACCGCCGCATTGATGTGGGGCTGGATTATGCCGAAGCCTTCCTGAACTATGTGGACACCCTGCCGGGCAGCACAGGCAGCAAGCCACTGGCGCTATTACCGCTCACTGACTACAGCACACAGAAGTTTACTGATACTCCGTAAAAGGGCGTATCCTGGCCAACCCTCCCTAACTGGGGAGGGAAGCTCCATATGCGCCAACTTAAGGTTTTAATCTATAAAATACCAATATTTGTATGCGTTATTGGGAGCTATAGTCAAACCGATGAATTGCTCATACAGAAATAAGGCTTTTTACGGAGGTTTGGGGGCGAAGCCCCCAAACCTTATCAAATTTTCGGATGCCGTAGGCATCCGAAAATTTGGCCTTTGATTTTATTAAAAATTTATTCTCATGCTTATAAGATCAAAGGCGCAAAAATTGCCTCCGCAAGCGAAGGCAATTTTTGCTTCGGTTTGGCGGGCTAGCGCCCGCCAAACCACCCCGTTGTCTTAACTTTTTACAGGTTTTACTATAGAGGGCGGACAGCCCTCGAAACCCCCTCAAATTTTCGAACGCCCCAAGAACTGCATAGCCGTTCGAAAATTTGGCGCTTGATCTTGCTTTAAAAATCGTCAATTTTATCATTCATAAATTATTTAAAATCGTTTTTAAATAATTTTACCAGCCAAGAAGCCAGCATGACTCGCATTTGGTACAAAATCAGAAGCCCAAAAAGTGGATTAGAGGGCTGCCACCCTCCAAGCCTCCCTTAACACATATAATAAATTTATTGGAGTTATTTGCTAAGTTGGCGCATATGGGAAGGAACCCACCCTCTTTTCAAGGAGGAGTTGGCAGGGCAGAGCTACAGGGATAATCTTTCCGCATATAAACACGGCCCAGTCAGTTCATGAATGAATGACCTGGTGATCGTTCCGCACACCCAAATTGAACATTCTTGTCATTGTTCGCCCTGCCCCAGCCTGTACACTCTTTGCCATTGTTAAAACTCTTCTGACAAGTTAATTCACTCAACATAAAGGAACTGGCAATGAGCGAAGCGTATATTTTCGACGCCATTCGTACCCCGCGCGGTAAAGGGAAAAAAGACGGCAGCCTGCACGAAGTAAAACCAATTACCCTGCTGACCACGCTGCTGCACGAACTGGAAAAACGCAATAACCTGGATACCAGCAAGGTAGAAGACATTGTGCTGGGTTGTGTAACCCCGATTGCGGACCAGGGTGGCGACATTGCCAAAACCGCAGCTATTGCAGCGGGCTGGAGCGACAATGCTTCCGGTATGCAAATCAACCGTTTCTGCGCCTCCGGTCTGGAAGCTGTAAACGTAGCTGCCATGAAAATACGTTCCGGCTGGGAAGACCTGGTGGTGGCTGGCGGTGTGGAATCCATGTCGCGTATTGCCATGGGTTCCGATGGTGGCCCATGGGCATTAGACCCGGAAACCAACTTAAAATCCGGTTTTGTCCCACAAGGCGTAGGTGCCGACCTGATTGCCACACTGGATGGCTATAGCCGTAACGATGTGGACAGCTTTGCTGCCAACTCGCAGGAAAAAGCCGCCAAAGCACAGGCTGCCGGTTACTTTGACAAATCAGTTGTACCGGTAAAAGACGTAGCTGGCGTAACCATCCTGGCTAAAGACGAATTTATCCGCGCCGGCACAACAGCCGAGTCCTTGGGTAAATTAAGCCCCAGCTTTGAAATGATGGGCAGCATGGGCTTTGATGCAGTAGCCCTGCAAAAGTACCCGGAAGCGCAAAAGATAAACCATGTACACCATGCCGGTAACTCTTCAGGCATTGTAGACGGTGCTGCACTGGTACTGATTGGCTCGGAAAAAGCCGCCAAAGAATTAAACCTGAAACCACGTGCCAAAATTATTGCCACCGCACTGGTCGGCACAGACCCTACCATCATGCTAACCGGCCCTGCCCCTGCTGCGCGCAAGGCACTGGAAAAGGCTGGCCTGACCATTGATGACATTGACCTGTTTGAAGTGAACGAAGCCTTTGCTGCAGTGGTGATGCGCTTTATCAACGAACTGAAAGTACCTGCCGAAAAAGTAAACGTAAATGGTGGTGCAATTGCCATGGGTCACCCGCTGGGTGCTACCGGTGCCATGATTCTGGGTACCCTGCTGGATGAACTGGAACGTCAGGGCAAAAAGCGTGGTTTGGCCACATTGTGCGTGGGTGGTGGGATGGGGATTGCCACCATCATCGAACGAGTTTAAGGATTAAGGGAGAATCACGTTGAGCGCTATTAAATACCAAAAAGACCAGGACAACATTGTTACCCTGCTGCTGGATTCAACCGGTCAGTCTGCCAATACCATGAATGCAGAGTTCCGTACCAGCCTGCAGGAAGTCACTGAAAAGCTTCTGGCAGAAACTGAGCTGGCCGGGGTCATTTTTGCCTCTGCCAAAAGCACCTTTTTTGCCGGTGGGGATCTGGACGAACTGATTCAGGCTACCCCGGACCATGCCGAAGAATTCTTCCATATGGTAGAAGGCATTAAGGGCTACCTGCGCAAGATTGAAACCCTGGGTAAGCCAGTGGTTGCCGCACTTAATGGTACTGCACTGGGTGGCGGCTGGGAAATTGCCCTGTCTGCCCAGCACCGCATTGCTTTAAATGACCCAAAAAGCAAGTTCGGCCTACCGGAAGTTACATTGGGCCTGTTGCCGGGTGCCGGTGGCGTAGTAAAAATGGTGCGTCTGCTGGGCCTGCAAAATGCATTTCCTTTCCTGCTGGAAGGCAAGCAGTTTGATGTAAAAAAAGGCGTATCGCTAGGCCTGATCCATGACACTGCTGACAGTGCCGAAGACTTATTAAATAAGGCGAAGGCGTGGATTAAAGCCAACCCTAAAGCACAACAGCCGTACGATGTGAAGGGCTACAAAATTCCCGGTGGTGACCCGCGCACCCCTGCCGTAGCACAAGTACTGGCCATTGCACCAGCCATGCTGCGTGACAAAACCAAAGGTTGCTACCCGGCACCGGAAGCTATTATGGCTGCCGCTACCGAAGGCGCACAGGTGGATGTGGATACCGCACTGCGTATCGAATCACGCTACTTCACCATGCTGTCCACCGGTCAGATTTCCAAGAATATGATTGGTACATTCTGGTTTGGCCTGAATGCCATCAAGGCCGGCCATAGCCGCCCGGAAGGTATTCCAGCATGGAAAGCCACCAAGCTGGGTGTGCTGGGTGCCGGTATGATGGGCAGTGGTATTGCCTATTCTGCTGCTATCAAGGGCATTCCGGTGGTACTAAAAGACGTTTCTATCGAAGCAGCGGAAAAAGGCAAGGCTTATAGCCAAAGCCTGCTGGAAAAAAGCGTATCGCGTGGCCGCATCACTGCCGAGAAGAAGGATCAGGTATTGTCGCTGATTACTGCTTCTGCTGATGCCAAAGACCTACAAGGCTGTGACCTGATTATCGAAGCAGTATTTGAAAATCAGGAACTGAAAGCCAAGGTAACCCAGGAAGCCGAAGCGCAATTGACTGCCGGTGGTATTTTTGCCTCCAACACCTCTACCCTGCCCATTACCGACCTGGCTAAAGCCAGCAAGGATGATACTCACTTTATCGGCCTGCACTTCTTTAGCCCGGTAGATAAAATGCAGCTGGTAGAAATCATCAAGGGCAAAAACACCAGTGCTGAAACACTGGCGCGCGCTTACGATTTTGTACAGCAAATTGCCAAAACGCCAATCGTTGTGAACGACAGCCGTGGTTTCTTTACCAGCCGCGTATTCGGTACCTTCATTCAGGAAGGCATGCGCCTGGTGACCGAAGGCGTACATCCGGCCAAAGTGGAAATGGCTGCATTAAAAGCAGGTATGCCGGTTGGCCCGCTGGCCATTCAGGATGAAGTAAGCCTGACCCTGACTGAGCACATTACCAAGGAAACCCGTAAGGCACTGCAAGCCGAAGGTAAAAACCTGCCGGAATCGCCAGTGGAAGAACTGGTGGAATGGCTGATCCATTCTGAAAACCGTAAAGGCAAAGCGGCCGGTGCCGGTTTTTATGAATACCCGCAAGGTGGTAAAAAGCACCTGTGGGATGGTTTGTCC
>JASLIR010000226.1 GCA_030152125.1 Alkanindiges sp. | reverse complement strand
CCATCCTGCAAAGTAACAGGCACAGTCACTGCACCAGACTTCAAAATATCGTGGTTACCATCATTCTGCTGGAAAAACTGCTCATAACGTACAGTAATATTATGCAGGCCAGCATCCAGCTTGTACGTGGTACTTTTCCCTCTCAGCAGGCCACCATTTACTTCCTGGTCATCCAGTGCCAGTACAGGAATTTCTTCCGGTGCCAGCAAAGTTACTTCAGCATGCACTACACTCATTGCAGTACCAGTCATCAGCAGGGCAACTGCCAGTTTAGAGATTTGATTCACGGACCTTATCCACCTTATTCAAAATCAGCATGTATTGTGCATTATTGATGCAAAAATATCATAAGCCAAGTGATGTGTAGCAGTAATCATCATAACTTTAAATGATTTGCTTATAAGATATGACAAAATTGTGACAAAACCATGACTATTACGGCACCTAAAAAATCCCCACCCATTTATTGCAGCAAAAGCAAAGGCCACATACGTGGCCTTTAATCAGCATTCATTGCAGGATTATTCGTCAGTCTGGAATAAAGCGGCCACAAAGGATTTGGCAGAAAACGGACGCAAATCATCAATCTTTTCGCCCACGCCAATAAACCGGATTGGCACACTGGTACGGCTGGCAATGTTGAACAGTACACCACCCTTGGCAGTACCATCCAGCTTGGTAATGGTCAACCCTGTCAGGCCAACAGCATTATCAAATTCCTGCACCTGATTAATGGCGTTCTGCCCTGTACCGGCATCCACCACCAGCATAATTTCATGCGGTGCAGTACCATCAATCTTCTGCATTACACGTTTTACTTTTTTCAGCTCTTCCATCAGGTTGCTTTTGGTATGCAGGCGGCCTGCCGTATCGGCAATCAACACATCAATACCTTTGGCACGCGCACTTTCAAAGGCATCAAAAATCACTGATGCACTGTCTGCACCATGGCCCTGAGCCACCACGGCAATGTTATTACGCTCACCCCATATCTGTAACTGTTCGGTCGCAGCCGCACGGAAGGTATCCCCTGCTGCCAGCATCACCTTTTTGCCCTCACCCTGCAGGCGCTTGGCCAGCTTGCCAATGGTGGTGGTTTTACCCACTCCATTCACGCCCACCATAAGGATTACGTAGGGTGTTTTATTTTCATCAATATGCAAAGGCTTAACACGAGGTGCCAGCAAAGTCACCAATTCTTCCTGCAAGGCTTTATACAGGGCATTGGAATAAATCAGCTCTTTGCGTTCGGTGCGTTCGGTCAGGTTCTGAATAATGGTTCTGGTGGCATCCACCCCAATATCTGCTACCAGCAGTTGGGTTTCCACCTCTTCCAGCAGCTCGTCGTCAATCTCCTTGCCGCCAATCAGGATATTAACCATACCTTCGCTAAAATTTTTGCGTGACTTGGCCAGTCCGGTTTTCATGCGGCCAAAGAAACTGCCTGAATCTTCATTTGTTTCAGCAGGTGCTGGTGTCACTGGCGGTGCTACAGGTGCTGGTGTTACAGCGGGTACAGCTTGTGCTGCGACTACACGCGGTGTTTCAACCACAGGAATATCAACCACGGGCAAGCCGGGCAGCGTGACATCCTCATCACCAATCTCGGCGTCAATGACAAATAATTTTTGTTCTGGCTGGTTGGGTTGCATGCTCGTTCCTGCGCCTCAAAAGTTCACCATCTAGAAATGCTGCGTATCCTACCATACTGACAGTGCTGATAATGAAACATCCTTCATTTTATTCGTAGCCAATAACAAACTCTATGCAATTTTATTGTGAAAAGCGCTGGCAAGTTTTTTTTGCTTAAGTATGCTTAAACACTAAATTTTCTATATCTATTTTATTTATTTTATGGCTTATGGCAGCACTATCCGGCGCAACACCATAACGGAATAAATGGAACAGTTTTTCAAGGATTACCCAAACATCGTGATACTGCTAAATCACCACACCGCATTGAGCAATAGATTATCCGGCAAGCGTCACTTTCAGCTGTCAGCACTGGCTAAAGCAACTGTTCTGTCACTCATTGCCAGCCTGGGCACTGGGGTGGCATACGCCAAACCAGCTAAAGAAGCCCCCCCAGCCACAGCACCACAAATTAAAATACAAGCTAAAACTTACGAAGAAATACTGAGTAATGGCTTAAAGGTGATTATTCAGGAAGATCACCGTGCACCCGTTGCCATGACGCAAATCTGGTACAAGGTCGGCTCTACTGATGAAATGCCGGATGAACTGGGCCTGTCGCATGCGCTGGAGCACATGATGTTTAAGGGTACCAGCAAGGTACCGGGGGAAGAGCTTTCACGCATTAGTGGTAAATTTGGTGGGGAAACCAATGCTTTCACCTCTACCAATTACACCGGCTACTACCAGCTATACCCTGCCAGCTATGTACCGCTGGCACTGGAGCTGGAAGCTGACCGTATGCACAACCTGCAACTACGCCAGCAGGACTTTGAGCCGGAAATGCGGGTAATTATGGAAGAACGCCGCCAGCGTACTGATGACAACCCGAAGGCACTGGCTTACGAGCGCTTCCGCCTGATGGCCTACCCCACCAGCCCGTTGCGCCAGCCCACAATTGGCCATATGAAGAACCTGGAAAGCCTGAAACTGGATGCCCTAAAGCGCTGGTATAAACAGTGGTATGTGCCTAACAATGCAACACTGGTGATTGTAGGTGATGTTGATCCGGCCAAAACCATGAATGAGGTACGCCGCTTTTTTGGTGATATTCCTTCCGGAACCACACCGCCGCGCAATGATGTGAATGAGTTCCAGCACTTTGGTGAACGGCAGATGGACTTAAGCCTGCCTGTACAGGTTCCAGCCCTGTATCTGGCATGGAATGTCGACTCACTGGGTTCTGCTGCCAAGCCACAACAGGCCTATGCCTTAACCCTGCTCGCCTCTGTACTGGATGGTGGCCTGTCTGCCCGTTTTGAAACCCGTTTGATCCGCGAACAGCGGGTGCTTTCCGCTGTGAGCTGTAATTATGATCCTTTCTCGCGCGGTGGTGCACTGTTTACCATTACCGCCGTGCCGGAACAGGGTAAAACCCTGGAAGAAGCCCGGAGTGCGATTCTTAAGGAAATTGAAAAGCTAAAAACTGACCCGATTACCAGTGAAGAGCTTAACCGCGTTAAAACCAGCTATCTGGCTGACCTAACCTATAGCCAGGACAGCATTGCCGGTCAGGCACAGTTGATTGGTTCACTGGAAAGCAATGGCCTGAGTTATAAGCTGGTGAACCAGTTACCGCAGCAGCTGGACCAGCTATCCGTACCTTACTTGCAGGATATCGCCAAACAGTATCTGGTGAATGACAACCTGAGCACGCTGTACTTACGCCCGCCACTAAAAGCCCCCGCTACCGGCACGGATAGCAGCACAACCACCACCAAGGCGAGCGGAGAGTAAGTATATGACCACTTTAAATAGCCTGCTAACATGCTGTATTGGCCTTGCATTGGCAACAGGCACTGTATCCCTTAGCTGGGCAGATGCCGGGGAGTCGCATCAGGCAGAACCCAGTAATGCCCCCATTAGCGCGCTACCTTACCTGAGCAGCCTGCGCAATATTAACCATGATGCCAGCAAACTGAATACACCAAAAATTCAGTCACTCACGACTAAAACAGGCACACCTGCCTTATTTGTAGCAGCCAGTGAGTTACCGATTGTCGATATCCGTCTGACTTTTGATGCCGGATCGGCACGCGACTCGGAAATCCGTGAGGGCTTATATGGACTGGCATCCCTCACTTCGCAGTTGCTGGATGAAGGCACCTCTACACAAAGTACCGATGATATTGCAGCAACTTTTGAGCGCCTAGGTGCTGAATATAGTGCCAACTCCTACCGGGACATGTTTACCGTGAACCTGCGTGTACTGGCCGACCCAGCGCACTTTAATCCGGCTGTAGACCAGTTACTGGCTATTTTAAAAGATGCACAGTTCCCACAGGACAGTATAGACCGCATCCTAAAAAGTGCTGCGATTGGCCAGCAGCAAAAGAAGGAGTCCCCCAGTGCCATTGTGGGTATCCGCTTTTACCGCGAACTGTATGGCAAGCATGCCTATGCGGAGCCAAGCACCGGCACTGAA